>JAESTW010000502.1 GCA_016763395.1 Kofleriaceae bacterium | reverse complement strand
GCCTTTTACCAACGTATAGGAAACAGAAATCCGGGCTTCGCCTACCGCTTTGCTGCTGCCTTCACCCGCCTCACCTTCGATACCTCGCTGCCCTCGTTCGACTCCAAAAAACTGTAACTGCGTACCATAGATTGGGTCGGGAACCACACTCATGCGATCGTGCTTTCCTGGCACGCCAATACGCACCAACATGTTTCGCATGGGTTTACCGGACAGGGGAGGGCGCCCTCGACCCCCTTTGTCGTGGCACTGAACGCAAGTTCGGGCATTAAAAAGCGGTCCCAATCCGTCTCTAGCGGTGGTTGCTGTTGGAGCTTTAATCCAAGGGTTCTGGAAGAACGAATGTCCGGTTGCCAAATCTAGTAAAAGCGAATCATTGTCGGTCTTCGGTACCACTCGCAGTAGAGAAGCCGACTTTATCTCTTTGCTTAGGTCCCCACCCATAGGTTTTGGTAGGGCATCCCCATTTGCGGTCTTTGCCGGTTTGTCAGAGTTGTCCGAAACACAACCTCCAGCGAGAAGCAGCGCGATCTTCGTGATGAGTGTTTTAGATAGCATGCGCAAAGGATTAGGGCTCAGGAATGAGTGCTTCGTAACGCTGGTCGGTTAGAATTAGCAAGAAGGCCAGAAGTGCGTCTATCTCATCATCATCAAGTGAGACTGACTTGAAGTCTTCCGTATCCAAAGCCAGATTGACTGGCACTTCAGGATCACGCCAAGGCAAGCCCGTTTCCGGATTTAGAAGACGCTCAGGATTGTTGAATTTGTCATAGAATAACAAGACTGTTCGCAACTTCTGAAACACTCCGTTGTGCATATATGGGCCAGTAATCGCAACATTTCGCAACGTCGAAACCCGAAATTTTCCGTCCTCCATTTCGTCGTCGACCGCGGGGTTTCCCAGTAAACCGTGATCAGTATACTCATTGTCTCCGTGACCATTGTTGTCGTTGGCGATTCGGACAGAGCTATGTATCGGGACACCGAGGTTGTAATATTTATAGTCGGAAAAGGTCTCTTCTGCGGAGCCACCAATCGCTTTAAGCTGATGACAGCCATTGCAGTTGGTGAACTGTTGGGAGAAGAACAGTGTCTGTCCGAGTTCTTCTTGATCTGTCAGAATGTACTCTCCACGCAAGGAGAGATCATACTTTGAATCAAAGGGCGAAAACACAGATGTTCTCTCAAAACTCGCAATGCTTTCGGCGAGCTTGGCATAGGCAAGTTCGGCGTCGTCAAAGATGTCATTGCCGTAGTGCTTGATGAATGCCCGGACGTATTCATCTTCCTCTGTAACCCGCTCTATGACACTCGCCATGTCCGCCATGTTCATTTCTACAGGGTTGAGAAAAGGACCTTTGGCCTGCCCCTGGAGATCGCTTTCTCGTCCATCCCAAAATTGTCCGCCAACATACTCACCACGATGTAGCCTAAACTCTGGAGAAAACTGAGCATAGGTAATTGTCGGAGTATTCCTGTCTCCCAAAGAAACCCCGTCATCCCCCAAGGAAACCGATTTCCCAACGGTACTATCGCGAAAGTCAATAAAGCCATGATCGGGATCGTGACAGCTTGCACATGCCTGGGTTCGCATCTTTGACAAATTCTTGTCAAAGAATAACTTTTCTCCTAACTCTTCTATGCTCAGAGTAGGAGCCTCATCTCCCGTGCAAGACATGCACAGCAGCAACAGCAAAGCGGGAGGGGATTGCGTTTTCACAATCCCCTGCCAAACTTGTTTCGTTGTTTTTTGTCGTGGACTAGCAATTGTTGGATCCGTTGTTGTCGGACAGAAAAGACAAGAGAATTCGCCGTCCGAACATTACCTAAAGGGGTTCCTCTGTGTCCTGCTCTAGATCATCGATGTTGATACCTAGAACCTCTGCAGCCTTACTAATCGAACCCTCGGTATCGCGAGTCGCTTGATTGATAAGTGCTGTAACCACAGCCTTGACATCAGTATTGTCGTTTTCTTGAATCTGATTGTCGAAGGGATTGCCACTCTTTGCCTTGGCATCTACGGCATCTGCCGCTGTGCTTGTCGCTTCGAGATTTTCCTTCAGCTTTTCTGCGATGTCCGAATGTCCAGCTCCCAACAAAAAGTCATATAGACCTGGCCCCTTGGTTGTTACTCCAGCGGAAGAAGTGTATGTCCCGAGATAGGTGTTCTGGACACCCTTGGCGTTTAGGACGATATCGCGGTGCGTATTGTCACTGAAACAAGAGTGCTCGTCTTCTTGTGAGTTCTGCAGCCTTGCGATGTTGATTCGCTCACCGGCCAGTTCACCGAAGCTAAGGCGTCCCATACCAGCCATCATTTTGGCTAAGGATGCGTCGCCACCGGCTACGAAGGTTTGATAGTAGTTTCCGGTTCCTGCTGGATCCCAATCGACAACCATGATTTTCAAATCATCGACTAGCAATTGAGTCACAGCCTTTAGATAGTCTCCGCGGCGTACGCAGACAGTAGGATCGGCCTGCGTGGCGTGATCGGCTCCGGTCGTACATTCGTCTGCTGTCGTAAAGAAGTCGCTGAGTGGACGTTGTCCGGGAGTGGTATCTCGAATCGCGGTGCCATCCCAAGTTGCGTCTTGATCGTTGAGGTCTTGTCCCCAAAGAAGGAATTCAACTGCGTGATAACCAGCTGAGACATTTCTTTCGTCATCGTTATCTTCGTTCAGTCCGCCAATAACGCTAGGGCTGGTCACATCAATAGTCGTATCGGCAATAATATTGCCGTTGGCGGAGGGAGCGGTGGAATCTGGCCCCGAATCACCATCAATATTGGTTGCAACATAGTCAATCATTGCTTCGCCTAAAGGCCAAGCATTGACACTGCCTTCCCAGTCATCGACATTGGCATTTCCAAATCGATAGACCTCTGTTTGGCCATATGGCTCGCGAGCCGCTTTCCATGCTGCTTTGGCCGCATCCATTTTAGGTTGGGTCGGGTCAGCGACAAAGGCATCGACTGCTAGTTGTAAAGCTTCTGCAGTAACGACAGAATCAGAAAAGACAGCGTAAGCAATCTTCGCATTGGTAGTAACAACTTCTTCTACAGCGACAGATTCCGAAGAATCGTCATCACAGCCTGCAAATGTCGTGAGAGTGAGGAGCGATGCAAAAAGTAAGCTTTTACACTGAGAAAATGGGGTTCGTTTCATCTATTTTTCCTTAGGGGCTTTGAGCTAGTTCGTGACTGGAGAAATCCAATTCTTCTTGGCGTATAACTGAAAATGAAAATGAAAATCAAATGCGATTATTGATATTAACAGATTTGATTGTCTCTACAGGTATTGAAAATCTATCTAAAGTCAATGATTACAGCATGTTGTGATAGTTTTTTCGTCGTTAGTAATCGAATTTGAAATTCAATATCAACTCCGATATAGGATACTTAATGTTCCGTTCAAAGCTACTCTCTCAATTGTCCTCCACAATACTTTTGAGCATTCCTACATTTGCTTGGGCTGAGGGTGAGTCTGGAGGTGACAAGGCCCCCGAGGTGCCAGTTTCCCCAGAGTCGGATGAAACGAGCAAGAAGCTGAGTGCTGCGGACAAGGAATTGTTGGAGGCTGGGCTTGAGGGGGAAACAATCTTGGT
>JAESTW010000501.1 GCA_016763395.1 Kofleriaceae bacterium | reverse complement strand
CTGGTTCTGCTGGTATTGGCGTTGCTCTCGGTGTTCATCACTAATGCTCGACCGACATCCAACGGGACCAAGTTCAAGTTTGAATCGTATTGTCCGAGCCCAAGCGGGCTTGGCGCGACTGCTCCTCGGTATCGCACTTGCGAGTTCACTGGGTTGTAGCGGTGGTCCTCGTGGCCAGACTGGGGCCAACGCGGCTTCTCAGGCAATGGTTGTCGTCGCCACCGAGAGAGCACCAGGCGGTGGTGGCCGACTGGTCTCGGTAGCGCAGAATGGGGACCGCCTGCATGTACTCACGCAGGGACAATCTCGGAAGGTTTATATCGATCGAAGCCCCGAGTTCACCCCGGACGGAAAGATGCTGTTTTTCGCCAGCAACCGCTCTCGGAGTCGAGTGGATACTACCAGTCTGTGGACGGTGGGAGTGTCCGGTGGAGAACCTGTCCGAATCACGCAAGGCGAGTACAGCGATCGCGATCCGCGAGTCTCCCCGGATGGACGATGGCTGTACTTTTGCTCGGACAGAGAAGGGCGCTTTCAGTTGTACCGCGCGCAAATCACGGCTGACTCCAGTTTGCAGTCTATAGAGCAGATTCCCACAGGCGAGGGGGAAGTACTGAGCCCCTCGGTTTCACCAGACGGCCAAGAACTCGTCTACATGCATATTGACGCTGAAGGAGACAGCGCGCTGTGGAAGGTTGATTCAGACGGCAAAGGGCAGCCGGAGCAGCTCACGCAAGGACCGCTGGACATGGCGCCCAGTTGGGGCCGATCGGGCGCGATTGCGTATTCCACCAAAGGACTTGGCCGGCCAGATGCTGATTTGTATCTGCTGGTAGATGGAGAGTCTCAGCTTGTAGTCAACAGCCCGACGACCGATGAACTCGGAGCCAGGTGGTCGCGAGATGGTAGGTACCTTTTTGCGATTGGCATGTACCGATCCGCGGTCGATGGCAAGCCCTTGTTGGGTAGCCTGGTCTTTGTCGATATGCAGGAGGAGACGCGGGTACTCCGAGTTTTGCAGGATAGTTCAGCAGTCGAATCGCGCATTGGATTGGCGATTTTTCCTGATTTTTTCGATCCTAGTGCAATGCGCAAAAACCCGGAATATCACGAAGCCTTGCGAAAAGTGATGTTGCAAGAGGCACTTCGAAACGAAGCCCCTTTGCAGGCGAAGTAGCAGACTCAACGAACTCAGTGGGCGAAACGATCCAGCCGTGACTCTTGTCAGCTCTCCTTAGGGCCAAAGAGTGCAAAGACGGCGGTGTAGCTGTGCAGGAAGGTCTGTCCGGACACTGGGCCGATTTCGCCGTTGCCGAAGAAGCCCGCAAGCGGCAGGTCTCCCATTGCATCATGGAAGCACTTTGTGTCGTGGTTGCTTTCGCCGTAAAGTTCCTTGCCTCGTCCCAGGCAATTGAACAAGAGGGCAGCCTGAGTGTTGTCATTTTGGGCAGCGGTGAGCATTTCCTTGACTTCGGCAGCTGAGGTCTTGGCGTCCCGCAAATGAAATTGCACGATGGAGCCAGGGCGAACCATGGAGGCAACAGCAATGGAGCGCGCCTCGGGGTCGACGTTGAGAATTCCTCGTATAAGAAAATCTCCGTGTTCGTAGACCTCCTTGTCGTTATTCATACCAATGCCAGCGAAGAGTGATGTGTGTGCCAGCCTGCGGTCGTCGTCCTTTAGGCCCGCGAAGAGCTGCTCTAGGACCGCAATTGCCGGCTGCCCATCGATTTCGTAGAGCACATTGCCAACCGATCGTGTGACAAACATCGGACTGCCAATAGGGCGGCAGCCCTGGGCAACCACCGTGTCAATCTTGATGTTGCCACGAAATGCCAATCCGACCGCCCCGGTACGGTATAGTGTGTTGTTCTCCATCAGGATACTGTCCCCCGCAGTTTGTCCGCCGCTTGCGATGCCGCCAACCTTGGGACAATCGGGGAAGCGTTGATCGAGCCAGCTGATTAGCTGATTGGAGTCACAGCCAAATGGTTCAGTGATAACCAGAAACTGCGCGTCCTGAGTTCCTTCGCTGATACCAATCTCATCTTCCCATTTGAGAGGATCGCTCCCCAGTCGGAAGCTTTGAATCTCGACGTCGGGCAACACTGCTGCCATGAGCACAATGCCGTTTTGTGCCTCGAGTTCGGCGTGGCTGCCAATAACTCCACCTACCGAGCTACCGAAGCTTAGGGCGTCCGGGAAGTGCTCGCGCAGGCTTTCGGGAAGGGAAGAGAAATGGTCGGCGTAGGCCTGGGAGATAAAGGCAATAACCAGATCGGGCTGTTGCCCCAGTTCCGCAAGAACGCTCTCGGCAGCCTCTTCCAGGGCATCTTCGAGGCGCATTGCTGTCGCGATTTCACTGGCCCAACGCATTCGCCCACAGATACGCAATTTCAGAGCGGGGCACAAGTGTTACCACTGGGCTTGAACACTTGTGAAGAAAACTCGGCCAGGTGCCCGAATACCCAGGCGCTGCTCATAGACTCTGCCACTGAGATTCTCGCCGCGCATGCTCAGCAGGTATTGCTCTGTGATACGGGCATAGAGAGTGGCCTGAATCAGGCTTCGTGCGGGCAGTTCCGTGTCTCTATCGATCTGGGTTCCCCAGTACTGCACCCGAGTGGTCGCACCGAATCGCTGGTAGCTCAGCCTGATCCAGGCGCTTCCTCGGTGTTTTGGAAAGAAATCGAGGGGATCGGAACCGAGAATACGCGAGTGAGCCTCGGCGTAATTGTAGTTCACCCCTAAGCTCACACGCTCTCCGATCTTTGTTTCGACACCAGCCTCGATGCCCCGCGTCCAAAGGTCCTTGGTATTGCCTAAACTTCGCGTCACTGGATCAAAGCGAATGAGGCCATTGGTTCGCCGCAGGTAATTGGCCCATGTAATTTTCCAACGCTGCGTCGGCTGAAAGGTCATTTTCATTTCGCCGAAGTATGCCTTCTCAGGGCCGAGGCTCTCGTTGCCAATGTCGATGCGCAGGCGTTCGCGCAGGGTAGGCGTCCGGCCCTTGTGTCCGAGCGTTAGCTGAAACTCGACCGCGGTGACTGGACGTAGACGTGAGAGCAGCTTTACTTCAGCCCAAGGGTCCGCGCCAATGCCCAGCGGAACGGCAACGCCCGCTGCCGCGCTTAGATCTGCTGTATCCCCCCGGTACGCGAGGCCTAGCGCCGACTGCGCGATTGATGCCCGACCTATTGTATTGACACCATCAAAGCCATCTACCTCGGCATT
>JAESTW010000500.1 GCA_016763395.1 Kofleriaceae bacterium | reverse complement strand
TGGTGACGCGGTGGTGAACCCCGGCCAACCGATGATGGAGCATAAATTAGTCACATCTGAAGGCGTGTCTGATGTTGATGAAGGCGGTAAATTTACTGGTTTTGCGGTGGTAAAAGCCGAAAATATCGAAGCGGCCATCGAAATTGCCAGAACCGACCCATTTTTAAATATGGGTGGTGGCGTGCAAGTGGCTAAAATGATGAAAATGCCGGGTTAAACCAATTAGCTGGTAAATATACGAATAAAAATAATGCTCAGGCCCGCTTGGGCATTAGTTGTGCTTTATAATATGTTGGGTGACGAGGGTGGCGATGTTTTCATCACGCAATATGCGGTTATGGCCTAAATTTTCTGTCGGGTGGAACTGCGCCTTTTTCCACACAGTTTGAAGTTTTTCAAATTCAGCAAATGGCACTTGTTTGGGGCGATCGCATTGAACAACTTGGCACGCATTGCGATGCGCATGGGCGCCGTCCGGGATGCGCTGGCATTGTTTCAGGAGGTGGAAGGCCTAAGGCTCTCAAGTCTGGATTCGGGCGCCCGCTGCGGAGTCGCTGCATGCCATGCACTGCTCGGTGATATGGACGCAGCACAGCTGCCCAAGAAGATTGAGAACGGCAACAGTCGATTGACTCAATCTGCTTTCTCCGCAATTGTGTGGGCCCGAAGCTGTGATTGGGGAAAGTTACAAACACTCGGATTGCTATGGGGCTGGACAATAGCGGGAACTGAGTACGAGAAGCACGAGGGGCGTGTGTTGTGCCTACTGAAGGCCTTCGCCCAAGACTCATCCGGACAGGTGTGCCAAGAAAATCTCACTCAAGCCAAGCCCTCTTTTGTAGACGAGTATCGGTATCTCACTCAGGATTGGCCAAAGCTCCGGGAGTTTGTTGCAGCACGAGCAGAACTGTCGATGCCACTCCCTGTTGCGATGCTGAAACCGCCGGACACGAACGCCGAGTAGTGATTGAATTCGCCCGAAATTGGATGATAGGAAATAGCGGTTATGTGCCGTATACGGGCCTCAGAATGCGAATAATACGCGTTCAGTGAAACGGTGGGCGAAACGTTTTCGCAGTCAATCTCAGTGATGAATCCCAACTAGCTTTTTGAATTTTCTTTGCTAGGGTTTGTTCAGCCTCCACAGTGGGAGGGTGAAAGAAGTATCAACATGATAATAAAAGTAGAAGGCGATATCCTCCTAACCAAGGCGCAAGTCATAGCTCATGGCATTGCCGCCATGGACCCCATGAACCGCGGCCTGGCAAAATCTCTTCACGAGAGTTTCCCTGCGATGCACAAAGATTTTCATCATTGGTGCCATCAAGACCATCCCAAGAGCGGTGAAGCTTGGATGTGGGGCGGCGTTGGCGGTACGCGCATTGTCAACCTCATCACGCAAGACGGAGGCTACGGACATGGCAGCAAGCCCGGACACGCAACGCTCAAGAATGTTGGCGGCTCTCTCAAGGCCCTCGCCAAGATAGTTAAGAAGGAAAGCTTTACCTCCATCGCTCTGCCGCGTTTGGCCACCGGCGTCGGCGGGCTCGACTGGGTCGACGTTGAACCGCTGATCGAGAAGCATCTAGGCGAACTGGAAATCCCGGTCTACGTCTACGAAGTCTTCCACGCCGGCCAAGAAGCCAAAGAGTCCTAGTTCCAAAGAAAAACGCCGCTTCCCAAGGTGGGGGCGGCGTTTCACGTCTAGGTATTTATAGTAGTGGAGAAGCTTTAGCGAAGAAGCTTGCGAATGGTGGCTTCGAGGCCACCAAGACCCATCTTGTGGCCCTCTTCGATGGCTTGTTCGATGGTTTTGCCATCGCACCAGCCGGACTTCAATGTGAAGAGTGCTGCCACTCGTCCGCCAGACTGGCAGTGAATGACAAATGGTCCTTCACCCTTCAGTGCTTCACTGAGCGCTTCAGCATTTTCTTTGTTGAAACTTCCTGCGTCTTGAATCGGGATGTTGACAAAATTTAGTCCCGCTTGCTCGGCGTTGGTCTTCCCTTCGGAAGCGCCAGGCTCGGCCAAATCGCGCATGCTGATAACCGTCTTGTACCCTTCGACGGAGATCTGCTTGTACTGGGAGGAGGAGGGTTGACCACCGACAAGGTGGCCTTCGTATTCTATCGCGTTAGGAATGCTCATCGCACTAACCTGCTTTTTCTATTGTTGAACATAGTAATGAAAGTAAAGCCGAGTGGGCTATGCAGCCTCGAAGAGTCCTGCGGCGCCCATTCCGCCACCAATGCACATCGACACTATAGCGTATTTTCCGCCACGGCGTTTTAGCTCGTGAAGCACAGTCGCAGTGAGCTTGGCTCCTGTACACCCAAGTGGGTGTCCGAGGGCAATAGCGCCACCATTGACGTTAATTCGGTCGTCAGGGATACCCAGCTGTGTTTGGCAGTAGGTAGCTTGACAAGCGAATGCTTCGTTTATCTCAAAGAGGTCGATGTCGCTGACTTTGAGGTTGTTTTTGGCCAAGAGCTTCTGGATCGCAGGAAGCGGTCCAATGCCCATGATAGCCGGGTCAACACCAACGGTGACGAAGGAGCGGAAGATTCCCAGGGGCTTAATCCCCAGTTCCTCTGCCTTGCTCTGCTTCATCAAAAGAGTGGCGGCAGCGCCGTCGCTCAGTGGTGAGGCGTTGCCTGGAGTGACGGAACCATTGGCTGCAAAGACAGGGCGAAGTTTCGCCAGACCTTCAAGGGTGGTACCAGCACGAGGCAACTCGTCGGTGTCAAAGTCAGTGTAGACTCGCTCGCCGTCTTTGTACGAAACCGCGCGGACACTAACAATCTCGTCTTTAAACACACCATTTTCGAGAGCCGCTTTGGCCTTCATTTGGCTGTTGTAAGCGAAGAGATCTTGCGCTTCGCGACTGATTTCAAACTTCTTGGCAACATTCTCAGCAGTGATTCCCATTGGCGTGTGAGCCGTAGGCATCTTCTCCATAAGTTCTGGAGAAGCGCTGAGGTGGAAGCCGGTCATTGGCACAGCGGTCATTGACTCAACACCACCGGCTACGACAATGTCGTAGGACCCGATAGCAATAGCGCCAGCACCGTCTGCAATGGCTTGCAGTCCACTCGAGCAGAAGCGGTTGATCGTGACCGCTGATGTCTCTTGTGGCAAGTCGGCAAGCAGGGCAACCAGGCGAGCTACGTTTAGCCCCTGATCGCCTTCTGGCATTGCGCAACCCATGATGAGGTCTTCAACCATTTCCGGTTTGACTTGGGGATTGCGAGCGAGCAGAGCACGCACCACATCTCCGCCGAGTTCGTCCGGACGTTTAAGAGCGAGAGAGCCTTTGTGTGCTCTACCAACAGCCGAGCGAACCGCGTCGGCAACTACAATTGGATTTTCGTTTCCCATTAGTAAACTCCTTAGTTCCTGAGGGGTTTGTTCTTCATGAGCATATGCTGCATGCGTTCTTGACTCTTCTTCTCGCCACAAAGGGAGAGGAAGGCTTCTGCTTCTAGTTCGAGCATCTCTGTCTCGGTGACCTTGTGGCTCGCGCCGCCTTTGCCACCGCAGAGAACTTCTGCGACTTTTCCTGAGATCAGTGCATCGTGCTCGGACGCAAATCCACCGTTTCTCATGCTGTCGATAAGCATGCCGATGGTTGCGATACCGCTGTCGCCAGGAAGCTTGTAGGCTCTTGGTACTGGCGCGTGGTAGCCGGACTTGGCAAGACCGATGGCTCGTTGCTTGGCTTCCCAAAGCTGGCGTGAACGGTCAAAAGAAACACCGTCCGAGTGTCGGAAATATCCGAACTCTTTGGCTTCGTTCGCGGAGGTCGCGACATTTGCCATGGCGATGTTCTTAAAGGTCTGCGCTACAAATGCGGAGACGTCGATGTCCGTGCCCTGTGGAACGCCTTCGAGGGCGCGCCAGAGCATGTTCATGTTGCCAGCGCCGCCGGGAAGCAGGCCAACGCCAACTTCGACGAGACCAGAATATGTCTCAGCCGCTGCTTGCACGCTATCGCATGCGAAGCAAAGCTCAAGTCCACCGCCCAAGGTCATGCCGTAAGGGGCAGCGACAACAGGGATGGTCGAATATTTGATGCGCTGGGTAACCGCTTGGTAGTTCTCTACCATGCCGCGAAGCTCGTCCCACTTGCCAGCTCCAGCCGCCATAACGACCAGGAAGAGGTTTGCGCCCACACAGAAGTTATCGCCCTGATTGGTGATAACCATTGAGGAGAACTCTTGCTCTGCCTTCTCGGTTGCATCGTTGAGCATGCCGATGACGTCAGCATCGATACTGTTGGACTTGGACTTGAATGTCAGTCCGAGAACACCATCGCCGAGGTCCCAAGCTTCTGCACCTGCGTTGGACAGAACAGCAGACTCGCCGCGGCGGAGAACTGTTAGGCTCACTTCGCGCTCGTCAACTACAGCTGGAACGTACTTGCCGGACAGAAGGTCGTAGACCTCGCCATCCTTGTAGAATCCAGTAGCGCCGGACTCGCGCATCTTCTTGACTGAGTCTGGAAGAGAGACGCCTTCTTTGACCATGCGGTCGTAGGTCTCTGCAAATCCCAGAGCATCCCACGTTTGGAATGGTCCGAGCTCCCAGTTGTAGCCCCAGCACATGCCGTTGTCGATAGCGACGATGTCGTCACAGATTTCGCCAACGCGGCGAGCAGCGTAACTCATAGCGCGGGAGAGCAGAGTCCAGGAGAACTTGCCGATGGTGCCTTCAGTGGCCACAGTGGCGCGAAGTCGCTCTTCAATCTTGGGAATCTTGTTGAGCTTTTTACAAGCCTTCTTGATGTCCGGGTCGCCGCCTTTTTCGCGGTACTCAAGAGTCTCGAGATCGAGAGTCTGAATGCCAGCTTTGGACTTCTTGTAGAAGCCTTGACGGGTCTTGCCGCCGAGTAGCTTCTTCTCGATCATTGCCGAGATGAAGCTTGGAGTCTCAAAGAGCTCTCTATCCTCATCGTCAACAAGGACGTCGTGACAGTTCTTGACTACGTGAGCCAAGGTGTCTAGTCCGACGAGATCGACTGTCCGAAATGTCGCGCTCTTCGGGTGTCCCATAGGAACGCCGGTGATGGCATCGACATCTTCAGGGACGAGTCCCTCTTTTATCATCAGGTGCACAGTCGCCATGAGCGATTGTGTACCGACTCGGTTAGCGACAAAGTTAGGCTTGTCTTTTGCCCAAACGATGCCTTTGCCGAGTTTTTCTTTGCCAAAGAACTCAACCCGAGCAACAGTCTCTTTGCTGGTCTCTGGAGCGGCGACAAGCTCAAGGAGCTTCATGTAGCGTGGCGGGTTGAAGAAGTGCATGACTAAGAAGTTCTCTTTGAACTCTTGGTTCATGCCTTCGAGCATGTCTTCAATGCGAAGACCGGAAGTATTGGACGCTAGGATGCTCTCGCCAAGAAGCGGTTGCAGCTTTGCGAAAAGTCCGCGTTTGATGTCGAGGCGTTCGATGATGGCCTCGATGATTAGATCGCACTCTGCTGCTTTTTCTAAGTCGTCTTCGAGGTTGCCAACTTCAACTAGAGCGGCGTGGCTCTTGTTGAAAAAAGCAGCCGGTTTGCTCTTGAGCATCTTCTTTACTGCACCGGCAGCAAAGGCATTTCGCTCGCTCTTCTTGGCACCGTCTTTAATGTCCGGTGGCACAATGTCGAGCAGGAGAACGGGGAGGCCGGCATTGGCGATATGCGCCGCGATACCTGCTCCCATTACACCGGCGCCGAGTACTGCGACGCGTCTGATGGGCTTGTTCATATGAGTTTCTCTTTCTCTATCTCTTGATCTACGCTTACACTTCAGAGCAATTTTTCAATTGCGTTTCCAGCGAAGAGTATGCCGGCTTTAGTGCTCGGGACAAGGCGCAAGCGAGAAGAGCGTTGCACTAGTTTTTCACTGGAGATCGAGCGAGATTGTGTAAATTTAGGCAGTTGGCGGGCTGAAGCGCATTGCTTCAATCAATTGCCTCAATGTATCCTTTGAGGATGCCTCAAAGATACGATGAAACTGGTGTTGTAGTGAGTCATCCGGGCCAGCGAAGGCAATTCGACCAGCAGGGACCAACGCCAAATCTCTCTCCCCCAGAGGGGAAATCGAAATTGGTTGTGGTTGCGGTGGTGTTACTTATCGGCAGTGCGCTCGGTGGGCTGGCACTCGCCTATTCCGTAAGTACGGGCGCAAAAAAAGAGACCAAAGAGGCCGAGTCAGCCACTGTGATCGCACTGAAAAGAGCTGCAATCGCCGAGCGTGACATGAATGCTGCGGTTGCGAGACTGGCTGAGTCTGAGGCAAGACTGGCCAAATCGGAGAAGAGCCTGGCAATCAGTGAAGGGAAGCGCGCCTCCGCCGAAGAAGTGGTGAAGCAGAAGCAAGAAGTCACCGATGAACTGGAAAGCAAACTCAAAGAT
>JAESTW010000499.1 GCA_016763395.1 Kofleriaceae bacterium | reverse complement strand
GTGGTTGTCAAAATGCCGCGCTTCACCTTTGAGAAGTTTCCCGACGCTACAGCCGTGCTCGGAACGCAAATGAAATCTGTCGGCGAGGCCATGTCGATGGCCGGAAGCTTTCAAGAGGCGCTGGGCAAAGCAGTCCGCTCGCTAGAAACCGGACGCGCAGGATTCGATCTGGACAACAGCACCGACTTGCCGGCCCTAGAGCGAGAGCTCACCATGATGGGACCGGACAGAATCTACCAATTGGCCCAAGCCTTCCGTCTGGGACTATCTCTCGAGCGAGCCAACACCCTAACCCATATCGATCCGTGGTTTTTACAACAGCTGCACACCGTCATCATGGCGGAAGTCGAAATCGCCGAGCTAGCGAACTTGTCCGAAATAGGCCCCACAGCCATGAGAGGATACAAACGTCTCGGCCTAAGTGACGCTCGCATCGCGAATCTCATCACGTCATCAGAAGAGGCCGAAGTCCGGGCGCTGCGCCATTCTCAGGGCATTCGTCCGGTTTACAAACGGGTTGACACTTGTGCTGCCGAATTCGCCGCGGACACGCCCTACATGTATTCCACCTACGAGGAAGAGTGCGAATCTGCGCCCACCGACAAGCGCAAGGTGATCATTCTCGGTGGCGGCCCCAATCGCATCGGACAAGGCATCGAGTTTGACTATTGCTGCGTTCATGCGGTGATGGCATTGCGAGAGATGGACATCGAAGCAATCATGGTCAATTGCAACCCCGAAACCGTGTCCACGGACTACGACACCTCGGACCGATTGTACTTCGAGCCACTAACACTAGAAGATGTCTTGGAAATCTGCCACGTCGAGAAACCGGATGGGGTCATCCTGCAGTTCGGTGGGCAAACTCCGCTGAAGCTGGCTAGTGCCCTCTCTGCCGCCGGAATCCCCCTATTGGGCACCAGCGCAGATGCCATTGACCGAGCCGAGGACCGAGAGCGTTTTGGCGAAGTTATGCGCAAGCTCGATCTGCGTGCTCCCGCTTGGGGCATCGCCCGGACAATCGAGGAGGCACAAGAGGTTGCTCGAGACATCGGCTATCCGGTCATGGTACGGCCCTCGTATGTACTCGGCGGACGCGCGATGGAGCGAGTCTACGACGACAGTTCACTCGCTCACTATTTCAAGAAAGCCGAAGAGGTGGGACTGCCCGTCTTGGTCGATCAGTTTCTGTCCGACGCCATCGAACTTGACATTGATGTGGTGGCCGACCAAAGCGGAGATTGCATCGTCGGCGGCGTGATGGAGCACATCGAAGAGGCCGGTATTCACTCGGGCGACTCGGCCTGCTCCCTGCCCGCGTATTCATTGGCAGACGAGACCATTGACGAGATCAAGCGCCAGGCCAAAGCGCTGGCCCGCGAATTGGGAGTCATTGGCCTTATGAACATGCAAGTCGCTGTACTCGATGGCGACACCTACATTATCGAAGTGAATCCACGTGCATCTCGGACAGTTCCCTTTGTCTCCAAAGCGGTAGGAATTCCCTTGGCCAAAGTCGCCGCGCAGGTCATGCTTGGAAAAACACTCAAGGAACTCAAAATCGTCGAGCGTGTTCCCACCCATGTGTCGGTCAAAGAATCCGTCTTTCCCTTCGTCAAATTCGACTCGGTCGACACGATTTTGGGGCCCGAGATGCGTTCCACTGGCGAAGTGATGGGCGTGGACTCAACCTTTGGCCACGCCTTTGCCAAGGCCCAAGAAGCGGCAGGCAATCAGCTCCCGACCTCGGGTACAGCATTCTTGTCATTGCGAGATGCGGACAAAAAAACCGGCTGCTCCATCGCCAAAGGACTCTCTGAACTGGGCTTTGCACTACTGGCTACCGGAGGCACAGCCGCGTACTTTCGAGATCAAGGACTTGAGGTTCAAGCCGTGAACAAAGTCCTAGAAGGCCACCCGCACTGTGTAGATTCTATGGTAAATGGTGAGGTACAACTCGTTATCAACACCACCGAGGGCAAGCAGGCGGTCCTAGACTCTCATTCCCTCCGTCGCACAGCGCTCACTACTGGAATTTCTTACTTCACTACCATTCGCGGTGCCAACGCCGCGCTCAGCGCAATCACCGCAACTCGCACCGACGGACTTCGAGTGCAGGCGTTGCAGCGCTATCACAACTAACTCTGAACAATCTAACACTGAGATCGAAAATGGCAGACAAACGCCCCATGACACCTGCAGGCCACGCCCTGCTCAAAGCCCAACTCAAGCAACTCAAAGAAGTTGATAGAATCGCCAATGCCAGAGCGATCGAAGTCGCGCGCGGACACGGCGACCTCAGTGAAAACGCCGACTACGATGCGGCCAAAAACGAGCAAGGGCTCATTATAGCCAGAATCGGCAAGGTCAATACACTCTTGGCGCTAGCTGAAGTTATCGACCCCAGTGTTCTCAGTGGCGATAGAGTCATGTTCGGCGCAACGGTCACTTACGAAGATGAAGACAACGGCGACGAGAAAACCTATACAATCGTCGGCGAACACGAAGCTGACTTGAAAAAGTCGCGAATTGCGATCACTTCACCGATAGCACGCGCGCTCATCGGCAAAGAAGTTGGAGACACTGCCAAGGTCCGTGCGCCGGGTGGCAATCGCGAGGTCGAAATCGTCAAAGTCGAGTGGCTGCTTATTGACTAGTGGTCTTCACCGGACAGGTCTAAACTGGACAGGTCTAAACGTCAGACTCTTAACGCGCGCAGCGAAAGCCCAAATCGTGGTAGCGCGCATCAGTCGGCGCCCCTAGATGAGAAAATAAAATGCCATCGACTCGTGGTACGAGCCAGGAACCTGCTCGGACGGAACGACGGGACTCCGCCGCCAGAGGCACACTTCTCACTGGGTTCGATACTGGTAAATCCGAGTATCCTGCGGAAGAATAGTAATCGGCAACCCACTCCCGGACGTTTCCGCTCATGTTGGCAACGCCGTATGGGCTATCCCCCCACAGCATCTCGCCAGCTGCTGATGCGTGGCGATAGCCATCGCTCGCGTCCCCCAGGTACACCTCCGTTTTTTGCGCCACGATCTTAGCATGCACCAGGAGGCCCGCTTCATTGTCGACCATGCCATGATTGGAGCCGCCACTTCCCCAAGTCATTCCCCAGGGAAAGAGCAAGCCACTCGGCCCCCGGGCAGCCTTCTCCCACTCTGCGTCCGTGGGAAGTCGTTTGCCCCGCCAGCGGCAATACGAGTCTGCATCGCTCCAAGTCACGTTGACTACCGGCCACTCATTCTTGTTGTATCGCTGATCTCCAAATAACAATGCCCCGATATCGCAAGCCCCACTACTGACGCAAGAGCGGTATTGAGCCACGCTAACCTCATATCTATCGATATGATAACTATCGAGATACACCTCGCGTTCTGGCAACGCATTCTCAAGGATGACAAGTTTCGGACAAATTTCCTCGGTCAGCGAGCCGTAATCCTCAGCACAGAGGGAGAAAACATACAATACATCGTCCTCGGATAGTCCCATCCGAAAACTGCCCGACTTTATCGCTACCATCTCGCTCGGCATCACCCGGACAATAGTCGTGCCTCCCTCGCGCTTCGCGGCTACCGGAGAAACGCCCAAAACCACCGCGAGTACGGCTGCTCGCTGCATCCACCCTTGTGTGTTCATCGCAAAAACACTGCTTACTTCTCTCCGACCCACGCCGAAATCAATCGGGCCCGGGTCGCAAGTGAAGTTGTGCCGGACAGTTTTTGGGTGGTAATTTTAGCCGTTGCTTGTAAGCCAAATCGTTTCGACAGCGCAGAGAGTGCTCTTGCTTGGACAAGCTCAGATGGGTCCTCTTCAAATATCGGACGCAGGGCGGCTGCGTCTGCAATTGCTGGCAAGGCGGCCGCTCGCACTCGCGGCTCACTGTCCCGAACTAAGATACGCAGGGCATCCATCGCCGCTTTAGTGCTTCGATTGGTGACTAGCCCCACAGCGACCGCTACTCGAACCCTGGGGTTTTCGTGTGTTGCCAAGGCGAGTAAATGCGGGACTGCGCTCTTGCTCTTTAGAGACTCCAAAACATGTAAGATACTCCAGTCAACGGGCGAAAGGTCTGTCCCGATGCTCTTCCGACGACTCATCGCCTTCTTACTCAACAGCCATGGCAACTCTTTGCCAAAACGAACTGGGTCTAGGAGAGCTGCGGCTGCAATCGCGGCTGACGCAACCTGTTGGTCTTTGTCCTTGAGTAATGCCACCACATTCCAATACGCAACCCGACTGCGCATGCCCTCGGACGCTGCGCTTGCAATGGCAGCTAAGGCTGCCGTTCGAATGCGGGCATCATTGGTGTTTATCGCAGACAAAAGAGCTTTGCGAGCCGCCTTTGATGCTGGCGCCTGGAAGGCGAGAGCCCTAAGCGCTGCGATCGCCAAGCCCGGGTCCCGGACTTTTATCAGGGAGACAATTGCGGGGACCGCCGCTTCGTTTTTCACCGCGGAGAACACCGCCAGTGCGGACAATTGTTCTTGTTTATTTTTGCTCTGAAGTGGTGCTATGCCCGAGAGCAGTGAGCCACCACCGAGCCTCACCAAACTAGCTGCAGCCGCTGTTGCTACCTCTGCGTCCGCTTGACGGGCGATCTTCAGGAGAAAGTCAAAATCACTCTTGCTGCCCAACTCCCCCAATGCCTCCAAGGCGGACACTGCAACTTCGGTGTTTGGAGATTGCGCGGCCCCACGCACGTGCGGTGCCAAAACCGAAAAGCGCCCGTGCCCGATTGTTCGTAGGGCCAACGCGATCTCTTGTGGCTGCTCCTGCAAACATGACTGAGCGAGGACTGCTTGCGCGACTTGTCGAAGCAAGTTCTGTCCCTGCTCTTGCCCCACATCCGCCGCTACGATGCGGCGTATTGCCGTCGAAATATGTCGTTTTCCCAATAGCAAAGGAACTGCCTCAGCAATCGGCAATTCAGTGCGACGGATCTCTGCACCTGCTGCGCCCGCTTGCCCTCCGTCGTTCGCAAAACGCCATACCAGGTAAACTCGACTATCATCAGAAATCCACTTTTCAGGAGCAGCGGGCAGTCGTTCCAACTCCCGGACAAGGTCCAAAGCAACTTGGTCAAACTCAGGGTTACCACTTCTTGATCTGGGCACGAGTTCTACAATTTTTCCCGAGGTGTCGAGGACAATGCGAATCGTAACCTCCAGCCCCGAGGAGTTAAGCCGATGATCGCTGGGAAGCCGATTGCGGCAATCGCTCAAGAAACTCGCCCAGGCGGGTACAATCAACTTTTCAATTGTCTTTAGATAGCTGGCGCCTGCAGTATTGTCCGAGATCGACGGAGGCGTTCCGAGGGGAGTATCATTGCCATAGCGCTCGCCACTGTCTTGGTCTCCATCAATGCTAAACGAGGATAGTCCATTGTTGACAGTGCCTTGAGACTTTGTAGCAGGTATGCAGCCGAGCGCTGAACTACAGAACACACAGGCAACAAAAGCAGCGGTACGCGAAGCTGACATCACAAGCTCTATTCTAACAACGCTTTATATCCCCATGGGAATCGGATCGACATCAAAGATGAGCACTGGATTACTAACTCCGGCCCCGACGAAGGTATCGAATATTTCCTCATATATAATTACGCCCATATCATCTAGGCCTTCAACCTTAAATTGCGCCGGACCAAAGGGAACATCACGAGCTACTTGAGGCAACTCGACCGTCAGTGGTACGCAAGTCAACGAAGAACTGCCATCGAGTGAAGCGCCGCCCTCCGTTGTTGTGAATATGGTGTTCCCGTCGACTACCAAGGTCAATCGCTGATCTGTCAGCACTGGTAGCGCGTCTCCGCAATCAGCTCCAGCCCACGAGACTCGGAAGAAGAAATCGCCTACATAGGTTCCGTTCCAAGCCTCAGCTGGAACAACGAGTTCTACCGTCGAGTTTCCGCCACCGAACATATACTCCTCACTAACCTCGGAGCTAATCGCGATCTCATCTCGGTCGTAGACCCGAATTTTTATGGTGTAGTCCGCCGCTGGAATGTCGACAAATGCCGCCTGAAACGAGGAGCAATTCTCCGTGATGATGTCGACAGGCTCTGGCCCACCGGTCAATTCAACCTCGACAGTACTCGCGCCCATTTCAATACAAGAGTCGCCACTAAAGCCCAGATCTGGATCTGAGTTGAACTGCCATTTGACAAACAAGCGAGAAAGCATTCTGGCTTTGCAGGTCGACAGACAGAAGTCGGTGTCGTCCTGATTGCCGTCATCGCATTGCTCTTCGGGATTGTTTAGCTCGCCATCTCCACAAAATGGATCATCGCTGCAAGCAGGTTGAGTGACTGCAATCGTCACAAGCGCTAGTAATAGGTAAGTTCGCACAACAGCCACTGTTCGTTAAGGTAAGGTAATTAGGTAGATTAAATAGGTCAACAGCCAGATCTGCTATTGGCAGACCTGACTATATCACTGGAGCTCTTTCAAAAAACTTGAAAGAGATCACAGTAGGTTGGTTTTGTAGCTATGTTTTACAGCTTGCCCTGCCAGGCCAACCCCAAATGTCGCCGGACCGCAAAGTACTCTTCGGACACTGAGTATGCCAACAAATCCCGTAGCCTGTCTTTGGCGCTCAAGGTGCTTGGAGGAGACTTCTCAGTCGCAACCACGCGAGCTGCGACGGACAAATCGTTACACAGAATGAGTCCGACTCGATTGGCAGTCAGGTCAGTCGCACTGCGCCATGACGATATCACCCCATTTTGAGAGTCGATCTCCATGCGAGATGCCACCGAGCTGATTTGTTCCAGAATCGCAGTGGGAACGCTCTTCTTGAGCTGTCCCGCCATCTCAGAACTCTCATGCCCTTCATGAGCTTGTCCGGCCGCCTCAAGTGCACCGTAAAATGCATTCTCAAGCTTGGGTAAGGTTTGTAACGCGTAGGTCAAATAGCGTTCTGGCCGGAAATAGGCCATTCGCTTTCCGAGTTCGAAAGCCAATTCAGCCTCTGATCCCGAGCCAGCATGCATTTTCCCTGCAACCAAGGTCGGAGTCAGTTTGCCTTGTGCCACCGTATTGGCCACTCGCAATCCATCGCTGCTTTCCGGCTCTACAAAGAGAGTCGGTTCCGGCGCAAGCCCCAAAATCCCCGTCGCATAGCGAAACACTTTGGAGATGGTGGAGTTGTCATCATCGACGCTCGAGCCTTCAAAATTGAAAGCACTGAGCGGTTGTGCCGTAGTGGCCGCAACCTGTCCGATAATCGAAGAGAAAATGGCATTGATGTGCCGGTCTTCCCGATCGTGGATGATGGACTTTTGCCAGAGTTCTTCTGTCAGTTTTCGCTTTGCCGCAACGAAGCTCGATGGACGGCCTGACTCGTAGATACTCTTTTCTGCACTATTGGCAGCCTTGAGGAAAACCAGCGCTTGAGACACACAGTATGCCTTGTCGCTCTCGCCTTCCGCTTGGTATTGCTCGCTGAGAACTCGATACAGTTCCACTCGATCCGGATCTGCTGCAATCAAGATCTGTAGTTCTTCGATGACTTCACTTCTGCGATCGCCCGCATCTAGGTACAACTCAACCAAGTGCTCACGCCGCTTTAGGTCGTCCGGGTTCATGGAGACAGCGACTTCGTACGCCGTAATGGCGCCTTCTGAGTCACCCAAGTGCTCTATGCTTATATCCCCGAGACGTGTCCATAGACTCAACTGCAATTCTTCTGGACCATCTTCGCCAACAGCCTTGAGCATCTTTCTGTGAGCTCGAGCCAGTGCCTTCCAATCGCCTTTAGAAGAGAGCAATCTGTCGATTGCGTCGAAGGCCTTGTTGTTTTCAGGATCGTCGTCCAATGCTTTGGTGAAGAAATCCACCGCAAGATCGACATCCCGCATCTCATCACGAGAAATCACCGCCGCTGCATAGTGAAATTTCGCTCGGCGCTTCTCCGTGCTCTCCAGTTTCGACAACTCGTCCAAAATATCGACGGCTTGTCGCCACAGCTTTTGCTGGGTGAGAAGCTCCAAGGTCTTGTGCAATAGAGTTCGAGAAGGAGTCGACAGGTTGACCGCCTCAAGATAGGCTCCCAGCGCCGTTTCCGGTTGGTTGAGCTTCTCTGCGCAAAGATCGCCGATCTCAATGAGGGTCTCGACCCGACCTGCGAGATCGAGGTTGTCCAAGAGGTCGCGCTTGCAGCTAACCAGGGTTTTCCAGTCGCCTTTGGCTGTGGCAATTTGTGACAGAGAGTTCAGCGTTCCCTCGTGCCCCGAATCCCGCTCCAGAGCGCGCCGGAACGCAGCTTCTGCTTTGCCCGGATCGCCCATGTACTTTGCGGCTTGTCCGAGTCTGTGCCATAGGTCGACAACTTGTCCGTCGGCCAAACTTGTCCGGTGACGAGCGAGCATGCCGCGATATCGTTTATCAACAGCTTCCCAGCGGCTTTGATCGCCGTGTTCTTTCGCCGAAGCGAAGAGAGCAGCTCCCAGGGCCAGTGCTGTGTCTAGGTTCTGCGGGTCGAGCTCAACGGCTTTTGACAGATACTCTTCAGCCTTCTCGAGTTCTCCCAACTGGACACAGATTTCGCCAATGTCCTTGCTGCGTGCAGCGAGTTCCACTCGGTCGTCTGGGTCGATACGGCGAGCGACCATTTCCAATATGGGAAGTGCATCCGCCCACTTTTCGTCCGCCACCAATCGCTTGGCAATCTCTTCCCCTGCCGGTAGATTCTCTGGATCGATTTCCAAGACCCGCCGCAAGAGAGTCAAACTTCGCTTTGCGTTGCTTAGCTTGAAGTCGCAAATCTCCGCTGCATCTTGCAATAGAGAGACTCTATCCAAACGGTTGGCGCTGGCATCGGCCGCGTCTACCATTCGGTTTACCGCACTCTCCCATGCGCCTTCTTGCTTGTGCAAATTGGCCAGGACAGTCAGTGCCTCTAAGTTGTGCTCACTCAGCTCCAGTGCCTTCTCAAGGTACTTACGAGCCGACTCAGAGTCTTCCAGTTTCTCAAAGGCGATTGTCCCGGCGTGAGCCCATTCGGCCGCGCCACTCTTGCCCTGCTCTTCAGCGTGTTTGGCGTACATATCTGTGGCCTGTTGCCAAGACTCTGTGCGTTTGTACATGCGAGCCAATGCTCCCATCGAATCGCCACTACTAGGGTTGTCCGCGAGTGCATTTTCCAATGCCTCCACAGCCTTGTGCGGGTCGGACAGTTCGGTTTCGTGAATCTCCGCAATGGTGCGGTAGATGGCCGAACGAACCGTGGCGGTTTTCTCGATTTGCGCGTGACTGTCGAGAACCTCAATCAGAGACTCCCAATTCTTGCCCTCGCGGTGCAGACGTTCAAGCGAGCGATAGGCGTCCTCGGCACCAGAGTCGAGAGCGATTAGCTGGGTTAGAGCTTCCACTGCTCGCGCTGCGCCATCTTCCTGTTCCTCTAGTTCCATCGCCAATCGGCGCAGGAGAGCAGGTCTTTCTTCCGCCGGAGAAACCTCGGCGAGAGTCGTCAAAACACCTAGGTAGTCTTCTGTGCGACCGAGTTTATCGTAGAGGTCTTCTAAGGCCTGAAGAGCTTCGATGTCCTTCGGGTCCTTTTCCAACGCGGTCTCGTGTTTGCCGATGGCACCCTCGAGGTCGCCGAGTTTATCGGCACGCATGGAAGTAATGTCTCGCCGAACCGCAGCTGCCTGCGCTTTGTTGCCAGCGTTCTCCAAGAACTCGGCTTTGCGCTCGAGTACCTTTGCGAGTTTCCCCCAGTGTTCGCTTTGCCGAAACAAACGCTCCAGCGCAACAAAAGCGTCTTCGACGTTGGTATCGAGTGCCAATGCGCATTCGTAGGCGTCAATCGCCCTTGGAGTTGATGCTAGCTGGGATTCACAAATATCAGCAAGCGCCAGATAATGGTCAAACTTTACATCTACATCTTGTGCAAGCCCTTGCTGCACGTCGATGAGATCGGCCAACTCGCCCCAGCGTTGTTGTACGCGGTACGCTTCTCCAAGTCCTTCGAGAGCTTCGAAATGCTCGGAGTCCCGCCTTATCGCCTCGCGGTACGAAGCAATTGCGTAGTCAACGTGATCGAGTTTGCGGTGGTACCAGCGGCCCAGACGAGCGTAGTAGCTCGCTGCCACTTTGGTGTCCGTAATTTCG
>JAESTW010000498.1 GCA_016763395.1 Kofleriaceae bacterium | reverse complement strand
CGTTTCGCGCGTCTAGTCATCCGGGTGTCATTGTAATGACTCCCAGCTTCCTAACGCTGGCTTCGCAAGCGTTTACGTTTCGCGCCGTTGGCGCTGGTTTCCGCCGTTCCTTGGCGGATTTTTCTCTTGAGATGTCCCGGGCCTGCTCGGTGTCTGGTCTGCTCTCGGACACGGCCGAAAATGGAGACGCGGACGACATGACTGGCATGTGGCCCGCGACTTTTTCACTGACTCCGAGTTATTCGGAGATGGTGACTTTGATCATTTCGACGGGAGTAACTGGGTTGTCTCCGCGATCGGTTGGGGTGGCTTCGATTGCGCTCACGATGTCCATACCTGCGATGACTTTGCCAAAGACGGGGTGCTTGGACGGTCCAGGTGTGAACCAGTCCAGACGTGAGTTGTCGACGGTGTTGAGGAAGAACTGGCTGCTACCACTGTTGGGGCGACCCGTGTTTGCCATCGACAGAGTTCCTGGCGCGTTGGAGATCTTGGCATCTTCGGGATGCTCGTCCTGGATGCATCCCCCTGGACCGTTGCCGGTTCCAGCTGCGCGGGACTTGGGATCTTTGGAGTTCGGACAACCGAACTGAAGCATGAATCCTTGAATCACGCGGTGGAAGTGAAGTCCGTCGTAGAAGCCATCTTTGGCCAGCTTGACGAAGTTGCCAGCTGTGATGGGCATTTGGTCGGTGTAGAGTTCGATGGAGATGTCTCCAAGGGAAGTCTGAAGTGTTGCGGTCGGATTTGCCATATAGCACCTGATAACAAGGGCCCGCGGTAGTTGTCAGCTGGTAGAAGCTAGTGTTTTGGGAAAAATAGCTGCCACCGATGATGCAGAAAGTGCCAATAGGGGGGCACGAGAGCATATTGGTCACAAATTCGAGGACTTATGGGAAGCTTTCTTCATCTCAAAGGTGATCGGAGGCTATAGTTTATTGGTCATGAGATCGAGGACCGGAAGGGCGGCAGCGTTGTGGGCAGTGGTCACGGCAGTAGTTATGTCAACGGCGTGCAGTGTTCCAAAATCGCGTACCCAGACGAGTGCAGCTACTTCTCAGCCAGAGTTTGTCACAGACCCCGCGAACAACCAGGAAGTGAAAGCGCTCGGAGCCGGCGCACCAAAAGGCTTTTTGCGGCCGTGTCAGACAGTCTTGGCGTCTGGTGGTGTGGTCGAGCTCGCCTGCGGAGAGCATCAGATCGTCGAATTTCGCAAAGGGGCCAGTACCGGAGAGGCCGAGCAGGATCTCAACGACGTCATGGAAGTTTTGCAGGCGCGCTTTGGAGATTTAACGGAAACCAGGAAGGATGGGCGCATTGACGATTTTCCTGTGCGCATCAGTACTTTTCGTACCCGCGCCAATGCCGGTGCACGAGGCACAGCGGTCGCGGTAAGTAACTCGCAGGGCCGCTACTGGGTCTTTGCCTGCTACCGAAAAGTGGGCAGCGTCAACGTTGCGTTTTGCGATGAAGCAATCTCTACCGCGGCGCGTGCTGGTGGCCTTGCGTATGTCGGGGCCAAGCCCGTTAAAGGATTCGCTGATGGAGTACTGATCGTTCCCAAAGACTGCGTGTCCAGTGAGAATAGCCGGGTGACTTGCAAAAACGCACAGCTGAGTTGGTCGCCATCAGGAGGCAAAAACGCTAGCGTATTAAAGGGCGAGGCAGTGGCTCGAATCGAGTCCATGGCGCTCCACGAGAAGGTCACACTGATCAAAGAGACAAGGCGCTGTCAGCTCTTGGCCGAGGAGGTAGAGTGCTTTCATATGCAAGTTAGCAGCCCGGACAAAGGGGAGGAACTACACTTCATGTTGGTGCACGGGGCGAAACAAGAACGTTTGGTCGTATGTAGCTTCTCAGCCTTCGATGATGCCGGCGGGCTGCCCCAGCCCTGTTCTCCAGTGATTTCACTGAAGGTACAAGCAGAGTAGTCAGTCCGATGGAGCGAATTTCTCTCAGTGAGTTTGAAAATGCATCGAAGCATTTCGACGAGTCTGTGGAATCGATGTCCGGCGTGGATCACTTCTGTTCTGCAAGCGACTGGATTTTGCCGGCGACGGAATCGCTGATGCCACCCCGGAAGTCTTGGGTGTTTCGGGAGGGCCTTTCGTATTGGGCCTTTATGCGCGGGCAACACCCGGAAGGATTTTACTACATTGAAGCGCTCGAGGCGATGTGGGCGCTCGCTTGTCCGGTGGTTGGTCTTGATGATAAGAGGTTGGTAGCGGGGGTTGAGGAACTCTGTTCTCAGCCAACCGAGGATTGGAAAATTATGGTGATCTCGGGCCTGCCCTCTGAGCACCCCGTTTTTACCGGGATCGTGCAAAAACTCGCCTCTACGCTGCGGCTTGGTCTTGGTCAGAGTACGGTCCGACTCATCGTTGATTTGTCCGGTGGGTTTGACGCGTTTTTGAGCCGACGGTCAAGGCAGTTTCGCCGTTCCCTTGCGCGAGCGCAGCGCAAAGCGAGTGCCGCGGAAATCACCATTGTCGACGCATCTACCGAAGTAGCGGATAAGCTCTATCAGCGCATTGTTGCGGTGGAGAAACGCGGATGGAAGGGGCTTGAAGCGGTGGGAATCGACGATGGCCCCATGCACGAGTTTTATAAGAAAATGCTGCCTAGGCTGAGCGCGCGAGGGGCCGAGAGAGTCCTATTTGCTCGGCACGAGGGGCGTTACATTGGGTATATCCTGGGCGGAATTCGCAAGAATTCCTACCGGGGACTGCAGTTCAGCTTTGACGCCGACTACAAGCAGTACGGGCTTGGCAATCTACTGCAGGCCGAACAAATTGCCAGACTATGCGACGAGGGAGTCGCCAGCTACGATTTGGGGACTCATATGGACTACAAGACTCGTTGGGCGGACCACGAGAATGAAACTCTCACCCTCTTGCTCATGCGCGACTAAGAGCTATGATGCGCCCCATGAGCACCTCGGAAAAAAGCACAGGCGATGAGCGAATTCGAAATCTCGAAGTGCGCCTTTCCTATCAGGACAAGATGCTCAGCGAACTCGATGATGTAGTGCAGGGCTTCTCCATACGTGTGGAGCGTTTGGAGCGCAAACTCTCGGACTTGCGAGAAAGCATGAACTCTCAGGAAATCGGCCCGGGCGATGACCAACCTCCGCACTACTAGCGTTACTTACGCGGCGCCGCTCATTTCTGCTGTTCCACACCAGAGCATTGGGAATCTGGTGCTAAACAAGCTACCTAGGGCTTGAGGAATTCTGCTGTGATTGAACAAACAAATAAGACTGGCCCCGACCTCGCTATAATCGTAGGAGGCTACCACGGCCGCGATTTAGCCATCGCAGATCTGCTTCTCGACGAGCTAGAGAGTTTGGTCTCGGCTGCTGGCGGCCAAACCTTAGCCCGACTGATTCAGCGTTTTTCTGATAATCGGAGCATGAGACCCTCGACCTATATTGGAAAGGGGAAGGCAGAGTTTCTCGCAGAGCTTGTGGAGGCGAACGAGGCGAATATTGTTATATTTGACAATGAGCTTTCCCCTGCGCAGGTCCGAACGCTTGAAGAAGTCGTTGGTTGCCGCGTCATCGATCGCAGTGAACTTATCTTGGACATCTTCGCCAGCCGCGCTCGGACACGAGAGTCTCGGGTACAAGTGGAACTGGCGCAGCTGCAGTACACCGCGCCCCGGCTCAAAGGCATGTGGAGTCACCTAGAGCGACAAGCCGGTGGTTCGGGCAGTGCTGGTGGCGGCATGGGACTGCGAGGTCCTGGCGAGAAGCAAATCGAAATCGATCGCCGTCTTATCTCCAAGCGTCTCGTGCGTTTGCGCGCAGAACTTGAGACCATACACAAACGCCGCCGCCGCGAAGTCAACAGCCGGGTAGGCAAGCACTATTGCGTAGGACTCGTGGGCTATACCAATGCCGGTAAGAGCACCTTGCTCAATCAGTTGACGAGTGCCAATGCCTATTCGGCAGATCAACTCTTCGCCACTCTCGACACAAAGACTCGCCGGTGGGCACTTCCTGGTGGAATAGCGATGATGCTCTCGGACACTGTGGGCTTTGTTCGCAACTTGCCTCATCAACTGGTCGCCAGTTTTCGCTCTACCCTACAAGAGGCGCTGGAGGCCGACTTACTGCTTCACGTGATTGATGCCTCGCACCCCGAGGTTCTCAGTCAGCTTGAGACTGTCGAATCTGTATTGGATGAACTCGGATGCGACTTGTCCAAGCTCATCTGTGTTCTGAACAAAGTTGACCTGGTGAAAGATCCGGACATCATCAGCGTATTGCGTGCCCGACTTCCGGACACCGTCGTGATAAGTGCAGTGACCGGGGAGGGCATTGATGCCCTGTGCGACTTGGTGCTCTTGCGATACCGTGAGAGTTGTACCCGATTTCGTGTAATCGCTCCTCTCAGTAGTGGCAAGCTCCAGGCATTTGCTCGCGCCAATTGTGGGGTCGACTGCGAAGACTATGGCGAGGAGAGCTGGACGGCAGAGCTTTCTGTTCCCGAAGCCATGGTTACCCGAATGCGTTCTCTGTGTCCCGATGCCCGCTTCGAGCGTCTGAGCCCTGTCTAGGAACTTGGTGTTAAACGAGTTCAACACCAAGATTCCTAAGCGTTTGGCTTCGCAAACACTTGAAAGTACGCATCCTTCGGAGGCTATTCGGTGTTTTTCTGACGAAAAACACCAGCTATCTAGACAGTACCTATCTAGATATTCCTGACAGAGTCTCAATTGCTGATGTCGGCGACAGAACGATGGCCAGTGTAGGCAACCAATGTAGGCAAAGGTAGCGATGTGCACGCAAAGTGGGGGTGAGAGAAGACAGTATACCACCTCTGGGTTCTGACGGGTTGGTGCTGAATACCCCAGTATCGCTCTATCTACCTTAAAATACGTAATACTACT
>JAESTW010000497.1 GCA_016763395.1 Kofleriaceae bacterium | reverse complement strand
GTTGCGAGATCGAATGCGATGACGACCACGGAAACTGCGATGAAGATGAGCGGACAGGCTGCGAGACGGACTTTGAGGGCAATCGAGAAAACTGTGGGGCTTGCGGCACGGTGTGCGCGGACATCGCAGTGTGTGCTCGCGACGATGGTCATTCGCAGTGTGAATGTCCGGCGGGATACGAAGGCGATGGAACGGTCTGTGAAGAGATTGACGAATGCGAAAACGGTACAAACGATTGCGGAACTGCGGAGTGCCGCAACACTGACGGTGGATTCGAGTGTTATTGCGAGTCTGGCTACTATCTAGGCGATGGCCAATGTGAAGACGTCAACGAATGCGACAAGGGGGAAACCAACAACTGTGGAGAGTCCTCTCTCTGCGAGAACACGCCAGGATCGTTTGAATGCCAATGCCCAACAGGCTTTGAACATATTGACGGCAATGACGACGAGCAATTTGAATGCAGCGACATCGACGAATGTACTTCGGGTGCTAGTGGCTGTAGCGAAAATGCGAGTTGTACGAACTTACCGGGAAGCTTCGTGTGCACCTGCGAGAGCGGATATCAGGGCGACGGCCAGAATTGTTCGGATGTTGACGAATGTGCAGAGGGAATCGCAGGCTGTGATCCCAATGCGCTCTGTACCAACACCCCGGGATACTTCTCATGCAGCTGCAATCCTGGATTTATTGGCGATGGTAGTGTGTGCCAAGAAATCGACGAATGCCAAGATGGCACCGCTCAATGCGACGAACATGCCACCTGCGAAAACTCCCCCGGCTCCTTTGATTGCTCTTGTGTCGACGGATACCAAGGCGATGGTTTCACCTGTGCGGACATTGATGAATGTGCAAGCGGAGACAATAGCTGTGATGACCACGCCGAGTGTACGAATCAACCAGGTAGCCATTCCTGCTCGTGCAAGCCTGGGTACGAGGGAAATGGCCAGGAGTGCACAGACATTAACGAATGTGAAAACGGCGTCGCTCAGTGTAGCCCGGACGCCATATGCAGCAATACGCCCGGTGAATTTCAATGCGAATGCAAGCCTGGATACAGTGGAAACGGGTTTGCGTGTAACGATATCAACGAGTGCGACAATGGTGAGAACGACTGCCATTCCGCTCACGGTATATGCTCGAACAACCCGGGTGGGTTTTCCTGTCAATGCGAAGACGGCTTCAGCGGCGACGGCACGAGTTGCTCGGACATCGACGAGTGTGCTCTGGAAACAGACAACTGTAGTGACAACGCTGACTGTACCAATATAGGCGGCGGCTTCGAGTGCGATTGCCACCCTGGATATTCTGGGGATGGCAGCTCTTGTGATGATATTGATGAGTGCGAGACTCCAAATAAATGTGGCGAATTTGGCATCTGTGACAATTCACCAGGAAGCTACAGCTGCTCTTGTCCGGACGGATTCACTCAAAATGGGGAAGAGTGCGTCGACATTGATGAATGTCTAGACTCACCCTGCTCCGGTGACGCCGCTTGTGAAAACACCCCAGGGAGTTTCGCGTGCGCTTGTGACCATGGCTACGTTGGAGACGGCTTAGTCTGCAACGACGGTGCAGAACGCGTCATAAAGATTGAAGCCGGCGGAGCTCACACTTGCGCTCTTTACGACAACCACCGAGTCCGTTGCTGGGGCTGGGGCATTTACGGAGAGCTCGGACATGGAAACACTGACGACATCGGAGTCGACAACGAGCCCAAGGACTCACCCTATTTGCAGTTTGGACAGCCCGTACGGGACATCAACCTCGGTGTGACCCACGGTTGCGCAATACTAGAAGACAACACGATGCGGTGCTGGGGGCGAAATTTCTATGGTGCGCTCGGACTTGGCGACACCAACAACATCGGTGACAACGAAACCCCGGAGAGCGCTCCACCCGCCATCGATGGCTGGCCCGTTGCCCAAGTGTCCGGTGGCGGAGAACACACCTGTATCATTGACTCCTATGACAAAGTCTACTGTTTTGGACTCGGCATCGACGGTCAGCTCGGCTATGGCAGCACTGAGTCCTTTGGCGACGACGAAAATCCGAGGCCCAATGGTGCAATTCTTCTTTTTGGCTCAACTACCGATGTTGTCGCCGGACGAGACCATAGCTGTGCGCTTCAAGACGATGGTAGTGTCTGGTGCTGGGGCCGCGGAGAGCACGGCGCTACTGGATACGGACACACAAACAACATTGGCGACAATGAGCTCCCGATCGTATCTGGCGCTGTATCCTTGGGTGAATCGGCTAAGCAATTGGCAGCTGGCTGGTATCACACCTGTGCGCTGACAAACAGCGGTGACGTCCGGTGTTGGGGCTATGGCAATATGGGTGCACTGGGATACGGAAACCGGGACAGCATTGGTGACGATGAATATCCGGACAGCGCGGGATCGGTAGATGTCGGTGCTCCTGTCGTGCAAATCGTCGCGGGAACCTATCACACCTGTGCCCTGTTGGAGACTGGCAAGGTTCGTTGTTGGGGCTTTGGCGGAGACGGTCAACTCGGGTACGCAAACACACAAACCGTTGGCGATGATGAGCATCCTTATGAAATGGGAGATGTCGACGTCGGAGGTACGGTCACTCAACTTACAGCCGGGTCGTTTCATACTTGTGCGCTACTGGAAAGCGGTGCAGTCCGATGTTGGGGCAAGCGCGACCACGGACAACTTTGCTACATCGGAACGGATGCTGTCGGAGATGACGAACATCCAAGTGCGATGGGCGACTGTCCGATTCTGCGAGCGGTGTGCCCTCCGGGGAAACGCCTGGGCACCGACCTAGTGACCTGTGAAGACATCGATGAGTGTGCTGAGGGCAGCGACGCCTGCCATAGCGAAGCGACATGTGAAAACACCGATGGAAGCTACGATTGTACCTGCGGGGAAGGATATTCCGGTGACGGCTTTTCTTGTGAAGACGTTGATGAGTGTGCCGATGGCAGTGACGGGTGTTCGGACAATGCCGACTGCAAAACACCATCGGTAGCTTCGAATGTACTTGTAGCCCGGGATACTTCGGAGATGGCGTTAGTTGCGTCGGGGCCTGTGAAGCCAATGAAGACCAATGCTCGGACAATGCCGATTGTACTGATAACGGGGCCGATTATTCTTGCGCCTGTCTTCCGGGTTTTGAGGGTGATGGGTTCACGTGTACAGACATCAATGAGTGTGCTCGCGGAATCGCAGAATGCGCGCCTAACGCTGGCTGCGTCAATACTGAGGGTAGCTTTGAGTGTGTCTGTCATGAAGGTTTTGTCGGTGACGGCAGTGTCTGTGCCTGTGAGAGTGGTTACCGAGAAATCGCAGGAACTTGTGCTGATATCAACGAGTGCGACCTGGGCACCGACACCTGTTTGGACACAGAACTTTGTCTCAATACCGATGGTAGTTTCCAGTGCATCGGCCCGGGTGCCCCGGGAGAGCCTGAACCTGGTGAACCAGAAGAACCGGGCGAGCTAGTCTGTCCGGATGGATTTGTGCTGATAGGAAATATCGTGGTTCCGGGGGCCACAGGTCTCGCGGCGGCTTCGATGCCCGGTATCGAGTTTGACAACGACACCTATAGCAGTGCCAGTAACAACGATACTCTCGCCGATGCTCAACTCATAACCAACCGCAGCACATTGCGTGGACAAGTCGATCACAGTATTGATGAACTTGACATTTTCCGAGTAACGCTAGAACGCGGACAAGAAATTTCTCTTCTGATCGACAGTGGCAATACGAATATCGATCTAGACCTTCACCTCTACCACCTAGACGGAACGCCTGTTCTCAATCCTGATGGCACACCAATTCGCTCGATTGGAAAGTCGTCACTTGAAACACTTACTGCCGGACGAGCTGGAGACTTCCTGGTGGCCGTACAAGCGGCCAAGGGCGCATCCTCCTACAGTTTGGTGATAGGCGGGCAATTGGGACGCAACATTGTCGCTGCCATCCCGCCGAAGTTTATCCCAGGCGAGGTCATCGTGACCTTTAACCCAAAGTTCGTTCACCAAAAAAGCACGATCCAAAGTGCTGCCCAGACAATGGGAATGCATCACACCCGAGCCAATCTCGGACGGGCATCTCTTATGCGATCGAACCCGCAGATTACGGCCGCATCCACAAGCGCGACCGACTACTCCGGCCTGAAACCGGCCAAAGACGCACTTGCGATGGCAAAGCTTTGGGAAGCGCGCAGTGATGTGCTCAGCGCGACACCGAACTACCTCTACCAAGCAAGTTCCGTCCCCAATGACGAGCACTACCCTAAGCAGTGGCACTACCCAGCGATCAACTTGCCGCAAGCCTGGGACCACGTTCCGGACGCGAGTAGCACTATCGTTGCGGTGATCGACACTGGTGTAATTCTCAGTCACCCGGATCTGAACGACAATCTGGTTGCTGGCTTTGACTTCATTAGTGATCCAAACCGAGCACGCGATGGTGACGGAATCGACAGCAATCCTGACGATGTTGGAGATAGCGCGAATCCCGGACAAAGCTCCTATCATGGAACCCACGTCGCTGGAACGGTCTCTGCCGAAAGTAATAATGGCATCGGTGGTGCTGGCGTCGCTCAAGGAGCTCGTATCATGCCACTTAGGGTACTGGGCGCAGGCGGCGGGAGTTCCTACGACATAATGCAAGCAATTCGCTTTGCTGCGGGCCTGCCAAACGACTCCAATACGGTCCCGAGTCAAATCGCGGATGTTATCAATCTCAGCCTCGGTGGCTCTGGCTTTAGCCCCAATTTTCAGAATCTAATCGCGGACGTCCGAGCCCAGGGAGTCATCATCGTTGCAGCAGCGGGCAACGACAGTTCCTCGCAGCTCTTCTACCCAGCGTCCTACGACGGCGTCATTTCTGTAAGTGCGACGAATTTCGAAAATGGGCTCAGCTACTTCTCGAATTACGGTGGAGCGATCGATGTCGCAGCGCCAGGTGGAGATATGCGAGTCGACAAAAACGGCGATGGACTCGGCGACGGAATTTACTCAACCTTGGGTAGTGACACCAGCGGAACCATTCAACCAAGTTACGCCAACTACCAAGGAACATCGATGGCCTCACCGCATGTTGCCGGTGTCGTAGCGCTCATGCGTGCTGCAAATAGCGATCTAACTCCACAGGACATCGACAATCTACTGGCCGCAGGAACGATCACCACCGACCTGGGCCCACCCGGACGAGACAACTCATTCGGACACGGACTCATCAACGCCGAGGCGGCTGTCATCCGGGCAAGGGATCATGTCCCCGGCGCACCACCTGAGTTGAACCCGGTCCTAGTGAGTGACCCACCTTCTCTCAGTTTTCTCGACCCACAGATAACTTCTGAGATCTTGACTCTAAGTAATGGCGGAGGAGGTACTCTTGCCATTGACAATCCCATCCCAAGCGAAACATGGATCCTCGTTGAACTCATCGATACCATTGGCGGCGAAAGCCGGTACACAATCACGGTTGACCGCAGCGAACTGGCTGTCGGAAGCTACTCAGCGACTCTGAGTGTCACATCTTCGGCCAATAGCATTCAGATCCCGGTAGTCATGCAAATCGCAGCACCGCAGTGTGTCGATATCGACGAATGTGAAGAGGATATCGATGGATGTGCAATACCGTCCGAGAACGGCGACTGTAGAAATCTACCAGGTAGCTTCGAGTGCTACTGTTTGGACGGATACGATGGCGATGGGGTAACTTGTCAAGATATTGATGAGTGTGCGGAGGGTATCGATGACTGTTCGGACAATGCTGAGTGCACCAACACCGACCCAGGTTTCAGTTGTGAATGCTTACCAGGATTCACCGGAGACGGAGTGGAGTGTTTACCGCCAAACGAATGCGATCTCGGCACGGACGACTGTGACGAGAACGCTACTTGTTCTGACACCGAGGAAGGTTTCGACTGTAGTTGCAACACGGGTTACTCAGGTGACGGCACGGTGTGTGAAGACATCGACGAGTGTGCCGAGGGCAGTCACGACTGTGATGCCAACGCGGTCTGCGAAAATGACGATGGCTCCTTTACATGTGAATGTTCGCCGCATTTCAGTGGCGATGGCAAGACTTGTGCGATTGATGAGGGCTGTGTCTCTTTAGAGAACTTCGAAGGCACGTGGCCGAACTCTCAATGGCAATCTCCATGGGGAAATACCTTAGATGGGGATTTGACCGCAAACGCGGCTCGAACCGGCTCGCTAGGATTGTCGACGCTGAGCGAACGAGCACTGTACTCAACGGTCCAACTCGGACAAGAGGGAGACAAATTGGGTATCTGGCTACGCTTGGATGACGTCGGCTCTACTGCATCACTCTCCTTTGCCAGTAGCGTCGCCGGTGGTTATGATTTACGAGTAGATGCAGCGGTGGCCTCAGCTTCTTCTCGTGGCAGCGAAGTGGTGAGGTGACGGTTGTTGTAGACACCTTTGGGCTCATCCCAGTTGGTAAGTGGCTGTACCTCGACATGCAATTCGATGGTAGTACTGTCAATGCATCCCTGCTCGATGGCCCGAACACAGTTGCCCAACTTTCCTACAACCTGGGAGTTTCCCCAATAGGAAGCCCCGGTTTGCTCGGAAATGGTGCGGACTTCGACGGACTAACCGGCTGCGCAATCCTGCCCGAGCAGGACGAATGTGCACTGGGCATTGATGAATGCGATGAAAATGCGATTTGTAACGACTTGCTCGGAGGATACGAGTGCGTATGCGAAAGCGGATACATCGGTGACGGATTCACCTGTACAGACGAGAACGAATGTGAAACCGGAACCCACAGTTGCAGCGCCGACGCGATTTGCACGAACACAGTTGGCTCCTTCACTTGTGAATGCGGTCCAGGGTTTGTTGGCGACGGCATTGTATGTACGGACATCGACGAATGTACGACCGGACAGTTTGAGTGCAGTAGTGATGCAACCTGTAACAATACGCCCGGAAGCTACGAATGTGTTTGCAACGAGGGCTACGAGGGCAATGGAGTCACCTGTGACGATATCGACGAATGCGCTATAGGGACCGACGACTGCTCTGAGTTCGGAGTCTGTGAGAATACGCCGGGAAGCTTCACTTGTGAGTGTAGCGCCGGTTACGAGGGCGATGGCCGAACTTGTCTGGATGTTGACGAGTGTGCGCTCGGACTGGACTCTTGCCATGATGCAGCCACTTGCCACAACCAAGAGGGCAGTTACTCTTGCGAGTGCAATGGCGGCTGGCAAGGCGATGGCTTTGAATGTAACGATATCGATGAATGCGACCTGGGAACCGATGCCTGCGCGGACAATGCGGAGTGCCAGAACCTACCAGGATTCTACATCTGCACTTGCACGGCCGGACACAGTGGAGATGGAGTTAGCTGTGATGACATTGACGAGTGCGCGACTGGCACCGACAGTTGTAGTGAGTTTGCAAGTTGTAGCAATACCGACGGCTCCTTTACTTGCGCTTGCTTGCCAGGATTTGAAGGAGGGGGCACAACCTGCACCGATATAAACGAGTGCGACACCTCCGAGTTTATCTGTGGCACGAACGCTGTCTGCCAGAACACACAGGGTAGCTTCGAATGTGACTGCCAGAATGGATTCCAAGGCGACGGTACTACTTGTACGGACATTGACGAGTGCGCCAATGGCAACAACGATTGCACTGGTCCCCATATCGGCTGTAGCAATACAGAAGGCAGCTACACTTGTGATTGTGACAACGGGTTCACCGATGACTCTGGCAGCTGCGTTGATATTGATGAGTGTGCTACGAATGCCTTCTCATGTCCGAGCGAATCGGTATGCGCCAACAACAGCGGCGGATACGACTGCGAATGCCAACTCGGATACGAGGTCGAGGGTTCACAGTGTATCGATGCCACAACTGGAGTTCAAAGTGTCGGAGCGGGTGACTTACACACTTGTGTACTCATGGACGAAGGCGTCGTGAAGTGCTGGGGAATTGGTCTAAATGGACGAACCGGACATGCCAACACAGCCACAATTGGAGACAACGAAGCTGCGAGTGCGGCATCAATCGTCAACCTAACGACCACTCCTGCCGTACAACTTGCCGTTGGCGGTGCCCACAATTGCATCTTGCTTGACGATGGTCACGTACGCTGCTGGGGCAATGGCGCGGATGGCCGACTGGGCTATGAAAACCATGAAGACATCGGCGATGATGAAGATCCAATCGACGCCGGTAACCTGCCTCTCGTGGGCAAGGCTGTCCGGTTGGCTCTTGGGCAAAAACACAGCTGCGCACTCTTGGAAAATGGCAGCGTGCGATGTTGGGGCAGCAATACCTATGGCCAACTCGGCAGCGGGCCAACCATATTCCCTGTGGACTATACACAAGCGGTTGACCTCGGCGCTCCAGCCATTGACCTTGTTGCTGGCGACTTTCACACCTGCGCGATACTCGACAATGGAGAGGTATATTGCCGGGGACTTGGTTCCATGGGACGATTGGGGTACGGAAACACGAATTCCGTCGGTCTACTACAAACACCCAGAGAGGCCGGCCCGGTTTCTATTGGCGGCACAGCGACAGCTATAGCAGCCGGACAAAACCATAGCTGCGCGATTCTCAGCGATTCAACAATGCGCTGTTGGGGACGCGGCGCGGACGGGGTGCTTGGAAACCAGGGCACCAGCAATATTGGCGACAATGAGCTCCCTAGTGACACGCCGGTACTATCGATAGACAACACTTTGATTTCGGTAAGCGCCGGCGGAAGCCATACTTGTATTCTCACCGGCAGTGGTCAGGTCCAGTGTTTTGGCAAGGGACAAGACGGCCAACTCGGCTACGGCAATGCAACCAACATTGGTGACAATGAAACCCCGAGTAGCGCGGGCTACGTCGATGTCGGCAACGTCGTCGAAATCGACGCGGGCAATAAACACACTTGTGCGGTACTGAGTTCAGGAGCCGTCCGGTGCTGGGGCAACTCCTCTCTCGGTCAACTAGGATACGGAAATACTCTCAACATAGGAGATACCGAAACGCCAGCCAGCGCGGGAGATATCGATCTGTAGAACGCAGGCTATGCAGCAAAGCGGCGAGCACCTTCCGAGCCGATCACAGGACTCCACATGTCCAGCCACTCGCAGAGTCATGCCTCAGCGGTTGAACAGCAAACGCTACTCGAACGGTAGGACCGCGGCATAATTGTCATCGGGGCCGCACATGCTGCCATCTAAGAAGACGTTGTACTGCTTCTCCGGGCAGCTCACCATGAACCTGTCGATCTTGCTGCTGCACTGGCCTTGAACGTCAACCAAACCTCGAGAAGCTTCGCGAAAATCCTTCATGGATGCGACCGGTGACCGTCCATTGGCGCACTTTGATTCTCTAAGCCATTCGTACTGGGCTCTTGTTCCGCAGACCTCAACCGGACGGCTCTGCGAAATGTAGGCCGTCGCGAGCCTGTGAAATCCGGAACCGTAGCGCATTTTCGCTTTCTCGGCAGTGATGGCGACCGGGCCGATTCCCGGTTCTCCGCACTTCCGTGGTCTTGCAGCGACCGCCCGATCGAAGTCGCTGTTGCAATGGTTAAGTGAGACGCAAGAGTCTGCGACAGCGCTGCACTGCATCCACGCTGTCAACAGAGATTTTGCCTCGTGGGGCACGATTGGCATTTTGCATTTCATGTCGGGAGCGATCGGTATGCACTGGAGCTTCTTAACCCGATCACACAACGCACCGAGAAGTGCGTCTCCACGTAGCTCCGAAGTTTGGCTGGCGGCTTCGCTCTTCGCGGTGGCTCGTGGAGCAGTCGAGCTTTCCTCTGGCGTCACCGCCGGTGTCGAGCTTTCCTCTGGCGTCACCGCCGGTGCTGGCTCGGTGCGTTCGGAGGAGGTTGACTGACTGCGCGCCCCGCAGGCGCCGACTAACAGCAACAGCAGGGTGACTATCATTGGATGAGCCGGCATACTCCGGTCGTATTATCATGACTGTCACCATTGCGCCAGGTGTCAACACGCGTTAGTAATGTCCGGGCTCTCTGCGCAGTAGTGGTGTCCGATAAACCCGGGGCGATCCATTGCGCCACTCAACGCACATTTGGGCCCTGGTGGCAGTCGCCATGTTTCGATGGACTCATTTCTTGACTTAATAAGTAGTATTCTTAGGAGTATTACTTAGTGATTCGCAGGTTCTACGTTGAGTAGAAGTGCTTGCGGTAATAACGCGCTCACTCGCGTCGAACGACGAAGTCATCGGTGCGCTTCTAAAGTGGCCAGCCATTCTCCTCGTCGCCAGAACAAATAGGCGGAACAGTTAACCATGCTTCAGCTCAGTGGTCACTGGCGGGCGGCAACGTTCTACTAGCCTCTCGACAGCCCTACTTGTCGCCGTCTGAAACCGGCGATGTGATGCATCGGCTTCAGGCGTTGATTATCGATTGGGATGTGGTGGAGCCAAGCTAGCTAGTACCCGGTCCGAGGCAGCGTTTCGAAGCGTCGGTAGTTACTTCGAAGCGAGGACTTCGCGGACTATCGACCGTAACTCTTCTGATTCGATCGGCTT
>JAESTW010000496.1 GCA_016763395.1 Kofleriaceae bacterium | reverse complement strand
TCCTCGTCCTCGTACTCGTACCCGTCCTCGTACTCGTGCGCGACTGCCAGCGAACCCAAGCCTACTGTTGCGTGTGTATGTGGTTTGGTCACGCACGCGCACGACTACGAAAACGTCTCACGCGTACGAGTACGTCTTACGCACACGTCTCATGAGCACGTCTCACGACTCACAGCGCCCAGATGAGCGGCATCCTGGCGCCTTAGCTCCGAAAACTCGTCGCTCGCCGTAACGGCAATTTCAGCGTATCGCAGGAAATATGTGTGTCACCAGCGTCAATTCTGGCGTCAGCATTGCCACATCGCTTGGTAAGTAGCCGAAATCAAGCTCATATAAGTTGGCCTCAACTTCGCAATACCTTGGCGCTAGCAGGGGAGCGAAACATGCAGACAACGAGCAAGATACTGAGAGTTACTACCTTTGGCCAACAGGCCACTAACTCGACTCGGGCATTGGATACGAATCGATTTGCTCGGGGAACTCTACCGATGAAAAGCTCGAGCGGCAGACTTCCCGATCCGTTTGTTTGGTTCAACGGAGCCAAAACTGAAGACCTATCAGAAAAAATCTCAAAGGCGTTCTTGCATCAAAGAGCCGCCCATCCCATGCGGACAGATAACCTGCTTACCAATATTGCGGTGGAGAAGCTGGGTGCGGGTGTTAGCGATAGCATCGCCAACGATATTGAGAGTGAACTGACAAGTTCGGAGCCCGACGCAGAAGACACCAGCGCCTCGGACCCGTTGCAGAGCGATGACGTCATCGAGCCCGATCTAATTTTGGCCAAAGACAGCACCCCAATATCGCTACACTCGAAGACGCCGCTCGCAGGTAGGAACAAGCCAGCTGGGCGGACAAAACTCGTGGGAGTTGATCTGTGGACCATCGTGCTCGGGACTCTAGTGCTCTCGATTGGTGCACAATACGTACTTCAAGGCTTTGGGCTAGCGCCAATTTAGCAGACTGCGCATAAGCAGCTTGATCCAGCGTAAGCTGGACTGAAGACTAAACTCGTACCCACAAGCCCAATGGCAACTTTGCCTTCGCAGAGCAAAGCCAAGAGATGAATGGGGAACAGAAGTGTGGGCTTTGGTTGTGGGATACCCTGGGGCCATTAGGCTCGGACACCGGACATGTTCCATGGTTGTTCTAGAATGTCAGCCTCCGAAATCGAAAGATTTTGCTATTGAGGTCTTTGATTGAGAGTGCTCTGAGTGACTCATTGGTCAGTGATGACGATTCGAGCTAGCGGTTGATTCAGGCTTTGCCAAGTCGGCTACGCCAGCAATCCATAGTTCTCTCATTTAGAGAATCCTTCGTCGGAAAAATGGGAGCAGTTGCCCCAAAGTCTTGAACATTTGGTAATACGTCCAATGCGAGCGTCCGAGGTTTCAGTGTTTAGCTTGATCTGCTACGAACTCTCTTCCGGTTCGGCAAAGTTGCTAACTCATCACTCGATTATCAAGAGGAACTCGATAGAATGCACACCAATACAATTCAGGCCGTACTCAGTACGCCCCTTCTGCTACTACTATTCTCGTGCGGAGATGCGCCTAAGAATAATGCTAAAACTTCACAAGACAACCCTGCCGTAGACATCGCTACGAGGCAGGTAGTCGTACCCCGCTATAGTATAACTGCGGACAAGACTCTCAACCGCCCAACGGGGTATCGGGAGTGGGTTTACGTTGGCATGCCGGTTACTCCAAATGAGCTCAACAACGGGAAAGCGGCGTTTCCGGAGATGCATTCGGTCTATATAAACCCCGAAGCATACCGGGACTACCAGCGCAGTGGGAAATTCCCAGATGGCACAATTTTAGTTAAGGAACTCTTGAGTGTTGGAGCGACCTCCGCGTCATCTGGCAATGGCTATTTCATGGGGGATTTTGTCGGGTTGGAAGCAACGATCAAGAGTACAGAGCATTTCCCCGACGAGCCCGGAAACTGGGCGTACTATAGCTTTACAAACAAAAACGGGGGTGCTCTCACTAGCACTGCCAAGCCTTTTCCCACAGCCTCTTGCAACGCTTGTCACGACGCAAGCGCGGATGATGACTTCGTCTTTACGCAACACTATCCAGTTCTACGCGACGCCAGAAATGAAGAACTAGCAATACCCGGACAACCACTTTTCTCCATTGATGATGGGGTGCTAAAACGACCTAGAGGGTATCGCAGCTGGGTCTTCGTAGGCGGGCCCTTAACGCCAAACGAGTTGAACAAGGGTAAGGCCGCCTTTCCCGAGTTCCACAATGTGTACATCGACAACGAAAGTTATGCTCACTTACAAAAAACGGGCAAGTTTCGCGACGGCACGATTCTCATCAAAGAGCTTGTCAGTGTTGGGGCCACCTCTGCGGTGTCCGGTTCCGGTTTCTTCATGGGCGACTTCATTGGATTGGAAGCTACCATTAAGAGTTCGAAGCATTTTCCGGATGAGCCCGGGAACTGGGCATATTACAGCTTCACAAGCGAAGATGGTGCTCCGCTGAAAAAGAGCGCGAACGCGTTTCCAACCGCATCGTGCAACGGTTGCCACAATGCAAATGCAGCGGAGGATTTTGTATTCACCCAGTACTACCCGATTCTTCGAGACGCTCTCGCGAGTGCGGCCGGTAGCCCCCTTAAGACCGACAATCAGTGGCAGCCTATTGCCGCCCACCCCAAAGCTGTTGCAGGTATGCCTCTGGCGCGTCGGGACCTTCACGCCTGGCTCAAGTCCGGGAAGTACCAATCATTTCCCGCGAAAAATACCAAGACACATCCTGGCCGGGGCCCCCACACACAGGTCAAGCTACCGGTGAAAGTTTTCTACAACAAAATACTCAGCAAGTCGGTGACGAACGGGGCTCGACAGCATCCTAAGGGTGCCATCGCTGTAAAGGAAATGTACGACACGAGTGGAGCTCTTGCCGGTTGGGCAGTCATGGCAAAAATATCGGACACGAGTGACGCTGGCAAGAACTGGTTCTGGTATGAAGTCACCAGTACGACGGACAATGGTGCTGTTCCCGCCGCAGGGACTGGTATTCCAGGGTGTATTGGATGCCACAATGTTGGCGGAACAGATCTCATCCTCTCTGGTTCGCCGCTTTTGTAGAGGCTGAGCTAGGGAACTCAAATCTCCAATTGATGCCCCCAGGAAAATCGTCCACTTTCCTGGGGGCATTTCGTTTGGGTTTTCTATGGTATCACTCTTCTCTCTCGTTGAGCCGGAGCGAAGCCGAATTGATGCAATACCGCTGTTCTCCCGGGGCCGGCCCGTCCGAGAATACATGACCTAGATGGCCATCACAGTTGCCACAGCTAACTTCTGTCCGGAGCATCCCGTGACTTCGGTCTTCGCTTTCAAGCACGTTGGTTCCTTCGATGGGTGATGTGAAACTGGGCCAGCCTGAACCGGAATCAAACTTCGCGTCCGAATCAAAGAGAAGCTCACCGCACCCTCGACAGACATACTCGCCAGGACCGGTCTCGCCATCGTAGGCTCCGCTAAATGCGCGCTCGGTTCCCTTCTCACGCAATACTCTAAATTCTTCTGCCGAGAGTTTTTCTCGCCAATGATCGTTGGATGTTTTTCTATTCATATCGTTTTCTTCTTCGTTTCCCTTAGCGCTAGCCAAGTACACGTTGTGCCCTCGATGACAACGATTCAAGTAGTTGGGTGCCGATGTCGGACAAGTCAGTCTGTTCCCGAAACTCTGTGATTTGCGCTTGACTGAGGTGTCCTCCGGCGATTGCATTGAGCTTGGTGGCAGCGACGGAAAGGAGAAACTCATCTTCCTTCTCGGACGAGTTAGCAAATTGGTCCCAAAGTTTCTTGTGCCGACGAAGCTTCCACTTTTGGTGGTACTTTTCCGCTATATGAAATTCCTTGTCGCAGATGATCTGAGTTTGAACCTTACGCCCTAGCTTGTTCTCAAGCGCTATAGCGCTATCGCGAGCGACGCGAAGCTGAACTTCATCCGTGCAGATCAAGATGGATCGATATTGCGAGCCAGGCTGATGGCGTGTCGGGTCATGGCTCTCCCAGAACAAGTCCAGCAGAGTGGTGAAGCCAATTTGAGCCGAATCAAACTCAATCTGGACGACCTCCGCGTGCCCGCCTAGATCATGATAGTTAGGATCGCTTGTCAGCCCACCTGCGTAGCCCACCTGAGTTCTAACAACGCCAGAGAGACCCCCGAACCGGGAGTCAGGTCCCCAGAATCAGCCAAGGCCAAATGTTATTCTATGGGTTGCGGCGAGAATACTACTGTCGGTTGATTTCTTCATACGGGCAATATGAGTCCGCTAATCACTTCGCGCTAGCTACAGGCATTCCCATTCGTCTACAATACTTTCCCATCCGTCTCCAGCGCACCGATGCACCATGTAAACCCGTCCGAAAAAGGGTACCCCTTGCATCGCTGGCTTTCCCAAATCATGTCAAACTTCGAAATACAATTTGATTTCTCATCGCCCGATGCGTTGAGTGCATTTGTCGACTTGCTACAAATCGATAGCTTACTCCTGGCCTCCTTTACACTCGGACGACCTGCGGGCATTGCCAGCCGAGACGAATATCCCGTTTTACACTTCATAAAGAATGGTCGTGCGATCATCGTCGGACATGGTATTCGTCACGATCTTGAGCCTGGCGATGCAGTTTTACTACCGCGAGGAGGACGAGGATATGTACTCGGTACCGGAGAAAATGTTCCCGTTGTCCCAGTTGAGTTCTCGCCCGAACAGAAAGGCCTGTGTTGTCAACGGATTGGTGGCGATGGCCCAGAGTCTGAGTTTCTGTGTTGCTCGTTTCGCGTGTCGAGAGCTTCCTTGCCGCTTCTACAACTCTTACCAAGCATCGTGGTTAGCAACGGACAAAACAAAGGCGTGATTGACCGGACGTTTTCAGATCTCTTTGCTGAGCAAGGACTAAGCGTAGAGACCGGACGTCGAGGCATTGCGCTTCACCTGTCCAGTTTCCTCCTGCTGCTCATGCTCCGGGATGTAGTAGCTCACAACCAAGGCGTGAGCCAAGGAGTCCTCTCGGCAATCGCCGATCCACGACTTGCAAAAGTGGTCACCGTCTTATTGGATGATCTGAGCGAGAACTGGAGTCTCGATAAACTAGCTGGGGTCGCTGGAATGTCCCGTGCAGCTTTCGCTGCTGTGTTTCACGAGAAACTGGGGATGACACCAATGCGCTATGTGCACCAGTGCCGAATGCGGCAAGCCGCACAACTGCTTTGCAACCCCGCTCTCAGCTTGTCCGAGGTTGGAGGCAAGGTCGGATATGCTGATCCAACCTCATTCTCAAGAGCCTTTCGCCGCGAGTTCGGTAAGTCCCCGCGAGAATTTAGGCGGGCGGAAACAAGTGAGCCTCTCCCAAAGTAGAGAATGTCTGGTACCTGATCCCAGGGATTGATTCGAAGCAAGGGCCATCGTACTTGGGACGCTAGTGCTCTCGATTGGTGCACAATACGTACTTCAAGGCTTTGGCTTAAGAACGACCTAGCAAGCTCCCAGCGGTTTTTTTGCAAATGGTGCAGATGGCACGCAACCTTTGACATAACTTGGCGATACGGCCATCGAACTCACCCGTCGGTATGAATCCGGCAAAGGAGACAATCGATGAGACGTATAGCATTAGCAGTTGCAGTGGTGGTTGGTGCCGCCAGCCTAGGACTTTTTCTTCAACAACAGAAGGAGTTTGAAAAGCGAGTATCCGGCGGAATGCCGGTCCCTATTCTAGTTGCGTCATCGCAATTGGCGCTGGGAGAAACCCTGAGTGATCAGACCTTGGCGATTCGGGAAATCCCTGAGTCCTATGTTGAGGACCGACACATATTGGCGTCCGATGTCGACAAGGTAATCGGGATCCGTACCACGATGGGGTTGAAGGCCAATGAAGCCATCTTGTGGACCGACCTCGCGGTTGCGACCGAAGAAGGTCGAGTGTTGTCGGGACTGGTCCAAAATGGTCTTCGTGCCATTACGGTAACGACCGCATCTGGAAGTAACTTTGGTGGGCTGCTCCGTCCGGGTGACCGAATCGACTTGCTCTTTCGTTCTCTGCAGAATGAAGAGGCTGTTGTAGTTCCTCTTCTGCAGAATGTACTGGTGCTGGCAGTCGGACAAGAAATGGGTGGGTCAACCAACATTATCAACATGGTTCGCTCGGCATCCAGCCTGACTTTGAGTGTAACAGCGGGACAAGCGCAAGCACTGACCCTGGCACAGACAGAGGGCAGCCTCACAGCTTCATTGCGGAATCCCGGAGATATCGTAGTCAACCCGGACAGGCTTCCAACGACACTAAAGGATATCTATGTCCCAGAGAAACGCCAGGCCTTGCAAGCACGCAAGCCAAAGAGCCATCGTGCAACAAGCGCAACACCGTCAAAGGAGATTGAACATGTTCGCTAGTAGAGCTCACGTAGCATTTTGTGTCGGTCTAACACTCCTGATTGCCTTGGCAACATGGGCACAGGCGGATACGCAGAAACACATCAAACTAAAAGTGGGAGAGCAGATCAGTGTATCCGCTGTCGATGTCGAGAAGTACTCAGAGGGCCAAAAGGGCATCGTTGACGTAAGGCTACCGGAAGATGGAGAAGAGTTTATTGTTGTCGGCGTCCGGGCAGGTGTTACATCGCTTTTGCTAATCAAAGCGGGCGGAAAAAAGACGACCTACATCTTTGAAGTGAAGGCATTAACCAACGAAGTTCCAACGAAGGAGAATATTCGGCTGGACTTCTATTTTGTTGAACTTACCTCCGGCGGACAATATCAAGTTGGCATCGCGTGGCCGGGTTCTGTGGGAGCTGAAGTCGGACTAGAACTTGGAATCGACACCGGTGGCATTACAGGCGCTACAGCAACCCTTTCGAGCCTTCCTTTGCCAAGGCTGGACATGTTGCACCGGACTGACTGGGCCAAAATTACAAGACAAGCATCGCTCATCACAGCGAATGGCGAACAAGCAGAATTCACCAGTGGCGGCGAAGTGAATATCGCCATTGAGGGTTCTCAGGCGGCTGAATTGCGGCAAATCCCGTTCGGGACCATGGTCAAAGTACTGCCACGATTCGACAAAGAAAGCGGTCGATTGGAACTGCGAGTCGAAGCTGAAGTTTCGAGTTTAGGTGAAGGCCGAGTTCCCACTCGCAGCCGGTCATCAGTATCGACGGTAGTTAACGTAGAGATGAACCAGGCGATCGTATTGGCCGGGCTTTCGTCCAAATCCCAATCAAAGAACCGAGCAGGCCTGCCTTTCTTGTCACAACTTCCGGTGATTGGGGCTCTCTTCGGAAGCCACGGCGCACGACACGAAGACGTACAAAACGTAATTTTCATCGTGCCTTCGATTGTTGATGTTGTCGGAGTCGATGCCCGGACACAAATTCAAGAAGCCCTGGACGCATACAAAGCGTTCAGCGGAGACCTTGAGGGAGTGGCTCTGCCTCCCATTCTTCGACGAATCGCAGGAGAGTAGTTATGGAGTTGTGGATTTCAAATTCAGTAGGTGAGAGCCAGAGTTACACTTTTGCCGACGACGAGGCGATATGCATGGGGCGGGATCCTGACTGTCACGTGGTCCTCGATGATCTCGATGTTTCCAGGCGTCACGTAACGGTAGAAAAAGTAGTAGGCGGGTTCCGCGTAATCGACAACTCGAGCAACGGGACTTACGTAGATTCGCAGTTCTTGCGTCAGGATGCGCTAGTAACAAGGATCATCGAGCAGATGAAAATAGGGCCCTACTCGGTGCGCGTGGTCGAGCTAGCCCTTCCCGGCGAAAAGAAAGTCGTTGTCAATACCGACGCTTTTGCGGCGCTATCGGCCCAAGAGAAGTTGCCGGAAGAGAGCGAGTTAAGCACTGAGCTGCGACGAAAGATTCACCGCAAACTGCTCGATAGTCTCAAACTCGGCGCGCTGAGTCGGGACAACATAGAGGATGCAAGTATGCGTCCGAAGGTAATCACGGCACTTACTCGTTTGGTTGGGGAGCATGCTAGCAGCCTGCCCGAGGGCTTTGATCAGGCGGCGTTTGTTGAAGAACTTGCCAACGAAGTACTCGGGCTCGGTCCTTTGGAAGGGCTGTTGGCCGATGACAGTGTGTCCGAGATTATGGTGGTGAATCCGCAACTCATATACTGTGAGCGCAACGGCAAGATTGAGCGTACACGCTTTCGATTTACGGACGATGATGCGGCACGAGCGGCAATCGAGCGGATTGTCACTCCACTCGGACGCCGAATCGATGAAAGCACGCCTTTTGTCGATGCTAGGCTCAAAGACGGCAGTCGAGTCAATGCGGTAATTCGGCCACTAGCTCTGCAAGGAGCGTGTATTACCATTCGTAAGTTCTCCAAGAACAAACTGAAGATAGCGGACTTGGTGGGCTTTGGTTCACTCAATGAATCTATGGGGAAATTCCTTGAGAGGTCCGTCCGGGCACGGAAGAATATCGTTATTTCGGGAGGAACTGGCAGTGGAAAGACTACGCTACTGAATCTACTTTCTCAGTTCATTCCGGAGAGCGAGCGCATCGTTACGATCGAGGATGCTGCTGAATTGCAACTCGATCAGGAGCATGTGGTGTCCCTGGAGTCTCGTCCGCCGAATATGGACGGAAGAGGCGAAATTACCATTCGTGACCTGGTTCGCAATGCGCTTCGCATGCGTCCGGACCGTATTCTCGTCGGTGAGTGCCGAGGAGGGGAGGCAATCGACATGCTCCAGGCGATGAATACTGGACACGATGGCTCGATGACTACAACTCACGCCAATAGCCCGAAGGAGGCGATTCGCCGCCTGGAAACCCTGGTGCTGATGTCCGGGGTGGACTTGCCATCAAGGGCCATCCGAGAGCAAATCG
>JAESTW010000495.1 GCA_016763395.1 Kofleriaceae bacterium | reverse complement strand
GCGAATCTCGATGCTGCGATTCTGCTGGGGGCCGAATTTCCAGTTTAAGAGTTGTCCGGATCGAACACGGAAGACCTTGCGGTTGGGTGTTGAAGCCAAGCGCCTTGCACAGCGCGAAGCGGCGGGCATTCTTGGCATAAGCGAGCGCCACAAGGAACGGCGAAACTAGGGATTCTCCAATGCGTGTTGACAGTCGTCACTCAGAATAACCTCAGTTGATAAATTGGAAGAGGACGATCTATGGTGCTCGAAGGACTGAAAAGGCGACTGTGTTGAAACGTCCATCGGCACAGATGAGGTTACTTGTTGTGACCCAGTCTGCGATCTTGCGGTTATTTATAGAGTATTGTCCGGTCCTCATTGTGAAGCTTTCAGTGGAACCGGGAGCCACGACAACGGTCGTCGACTCTAGTCCGATTGACAGCGAAAATGCTCGTTCGTGACGTGCGCATTCATTAATTTGGGCCTGGCAATCCAGCGTGAAATCTATCGATAGTTGAGGGTCTGTGATCAATGGTAATGGAGCTGGTACCTCTGACAGAGAGGTGAAGCTACGCAATACCAATGCCCCACTCTCTTCTTCTGTAACTCGTACGTTGTAGGTAAAGCTGTCTCCAGGTAGCTCGCCACCTTCAACCGTTACCTCAACCTTTAAAGCTGGTCCATCGTCAATATGTTCGACTTCGGCCAAGGTAAAGGGCAGGTAAACCTGTTGACCGGAAACTCGGAGGAAGCTCGCGGTATCGTCATCAGGCCAAACGCCGATTTCTTCAACAACGCCGATTACCGAATCGGATGGCAGCTGTTGTACCGTAGGCAGTTGCAAGGGCAGTCGAATGTACCCTAGACCATCCGATGCTATATCCCCAGAACAGCAGTTGTTCGCCTCCACACAATCGTTAGATTGTGAATCTGCTGACTGGCCAGAGTCGTTGGGCAATGAATCTGAAGATTCACCGTCGCACCCAAGGGTTGCGAGCACACCGATCATCAGGATTTGGCGAAGACTGCACAGTTGACTGGGAGTAGCGTTTAGTCTTTTCATAGTTGTTCTAACAGCAAGCAATGTGCCAATTCGATCTCAAGCCACCTAGCCTCAACGCAATCACAGCGATAGATGAGGTAGGGAGGGGCAATTTCGCCTGCTAGTGATTTCGCGACATCCCTGTCAGACGTTGTCTATATTTTTAGAAGGAGTTGTCCGGGATTCCGAGCCGTCCAGCTGGGGGGAGCCGGTCATTCGGAACGATGAGGCTTTCATGAAGTTACTGACTCAGATGAGTGCTAGTGTCGTCGCAATGCGAATTCTGATCGCCGCCTTGCTACTTGGCACTCTTTTCTTTTCTCCAAATGCTTCCGCACAGGAGAATGTTTATGTGGTCAAAAAAGGCGAAGTTTGGGACTGGTATGACGTAATTCGCAAGGGGCCAAACTGGGGCACTGCTGGTCTAGGATATGACAAACTTCTTTCTCGACTCAATGGTTCACCCAAGCTAAAACCCGGCACACGGATCCGAATGGCACCCATCGAAGAGATGCTAAAAGATACCGGCATTTTCCAGCGCTGGACTGGAGCGAACGCACAAATCGCCCTAAAAAGACGCGTCGGCACATCATTTATTGAGCTACACAAACTCCTGTAGCAGATGGCAGGGTCGCCGCAGGCAAGGCGAGCACACGTTTAGAGAAGTCCGGACTTTCCGGGCGAATTTCTTCTGAATGAAAAGGTAGAGCTGTAAGGAGCTTGGCTTCGACTCGTTTTAGGACGGTGAGTTTTGCGACTGCGGACAAAGGTTAACTCGGTTTGTCGGGCTTCGATGTCCGGCCCCAAGATCTACTTGTCTGCATCCTCGGAATCTCTACTATGTCGAAGATTGAGCAAACCAAACCCGGAAACCAGGCCACCAACGACGAGTCCGGGCATGATTGCCGCCAGCCAATATTGTGCCCCCTGGAGGTGCGGTGGTTTGTCGGCAATGACCAAAAAATAGAAGATCATGCCAAACCCCAAGACAACCCCGGACACGACAAGAGTGTTCCCGTAGAAACTACTGCTGGCGTTTGAAGATGACGTACTCACATCGCCGAGTTCCTGCTTCATGACCAGCACGAGTCGGTGTTTGGCTTGCAGACGCTTGCTGACCATGGCAGCAGGCAATAGAGACTCAGTGTTGCAGTGCTCACAGCTTGCTGCGATCGCGTGGGCTTTGGCCACGATGGTGCCACCACAATTGGCGCAGGCGGCCGAGAGTTGGGTGCCAGCCAGAAGGTTCGCGAAGGGGAGCACGGCGAGTCGCTTCCTGGTGACGTACATCGAGCGCATACCGCCACCGAGTAGGGCGACGATGAACCCGCCGTATCCAACGCCCATAATAATGACCATTGGCATAGCGCTGGTGGGAATGTCACCTCCGCTCTTGTATAGGCCAAAGAGGCCGCTACCACCAATGATCACGAAAAGGAAGAAGCCAATGATGAACAGGGATAGCGCCTCGCCGGACATTCCGGAACGGGCGGCAGCGAAATTCTCGGACTGGGCGCTAAGCTTTTGTCCTAGAGCTTGATGCTCCGCGAGGGGCTGAGCGACTTCTGACGGTAGAACAATCGTCGCTAGACAATAGAGGCAGCGCAAATCCGCCCCGAGTATGGGTGTGGAAGCACCACACCGTGTGCATATCACTTTCTGTGCGGCCACCGAACTATGGTGGAGTGCATTGCTACCAATGTCAAACTTGTACGACTACCAGGGAAATTTATTGCTACCGGCAGTGAGCTCCTTCGACCCGACTGGCGCGTACTGGTATCGTGCGTTTTGTCACAAATTCGAAACTTAGAAAAGTTCTCAAATACACGGACGGTATTGGGACCGACGCTACGAGGGCCCACATCATATAAACTCTGTTTCGCCGAAAATTCCTGGAACGCAAAGGAAAGAACATCATGGCCACGCTTGTCCGGCCAGAGCCCACCGAGCGCAACTACAATGAATTGACCCGTTCGTGTAGCATCATTTGCAACAACTGGCTATACTCTCTGCATGATGCAATCGGTGTTCGAGGCCGTTCTGGCCGATCCGTGGAGTGACGAAGCACGCAGTCAGTTTGCGCGCGCAGTTGAACAGACCGATCCAGATCGATCGGCACTGATCGAAGCCCAGATCCGGCTGGCCAAGGCACGACGGCGCGGCGCAGGCGGAAATACGCAGGACTATCAACTGGTTCAGAACCTGCTGAACCGCTACGAACCTAAATGGAGACCCCGCTTCGGTTGGGGACAACCGCCCCTCAAGTTTGGACGGGGCTTTGCTGAGGCAATCGCCTGTAGCGCGACCCAGTTCGAGCAACATGCGGACGAACTTCGGGCAGCGATGCCTCTGTTGGACGTCACCCTCAGCCACGCCACGCCCTCAGTGCTGGGGGGGCCGTCGATGCGCGGACTCCGCAGCCTGGATCTGCGGCGAAACGCATTGACCGATGAAGACATCGAGGCACTCGCCAACTCGCCATATCTGGCCAGCTTGCGTTGGCTGGACCTCTCGGGAAATCAGATCGGTCACCGTGGCCTGAAGGTGCTCGCAGCTTCAACACAGCTGCCTGCTCTTGAATGGGTGGGCTTCGCCCGCAATGAGGCGCCCGATCCAACGCCGCAGATCGCCGAAGAACACGGCGTGGTGCATTTCATTGAGTTGCCCGATCTTGGCAAGTCCCTGCAAGAGGAACACGGCCCACGCGCCTGGTTGGCCCGCCCCCGCCTGGAGGTGGAATTGCCCGACCCAGAAGCCTTCCACCCAATGAGAGTGGGCATCGCGACAGCCTGGCCGGCGCTTCTTGCGGACTCTGCGCGCCGACTGGACGCCTACCGGAGCCAGTGTGAAGAGATGGCTGACTTCGCTGACGCTTCCGGCGACGATTTGGCCCTGTTCATGTTGGGGCTCGATGAGGCGGTGGCCGGGATCGCCGCACTTGCGGGCCCTGGCGCGGTGCAGGCGGCCGGGCCGGCGGTGGTTTCTGCGTTTGAGACCGTGGCCCGAGAGCTCGGGCCCAGCTGGTATGTGATGGCACCTGGAGAGACCATTGATCTACTTGGTCTGCAGCATGGGCTAATGGCCTGTGGATCGAAGCCGGCTGCGCGTGTGGATCCGGTGTCCACATTGACTGAGCTGAGCCAGTCTGCGCCGGACAAGGCGGGTTTCGAGATCCGCTTGACGCTCATTGCGTTGGCGGAGGGCTGCGAGAACTTCGCGGATGCCTTCATGCCACCCCATGCATTCGAATATGCGCCTGGCGCCATGTTTGGACCCAATTCAGAGGGGTTTGTGCACTTTCTGCGGCTTGCGACGGCTGAAAAGGCCTCGTTTGAGGATGTCGAGCCGGGGTGGCAGAGCTTTCTGCTGTTGTTTCCGGCCAAGCTAGCAGCCGGTCAATTGAACTGGCCGGATCTGCTTTTGGC
>JAESTW010000494.1 GCA_016763395.1 Kofleriaceae bacterium | reverse complement strand
CCCGGACAGCGCCGGACAATTCCCGGCCGCTGGCCATAGAGGGCCGCATCGTGATGGCTGTCCGGTCGCCCTCGCTCGCCGATCCCCACTCTATTATCTCTTGACGCGTCATTGGCCAACTCAGGCGATGAGCTTCTCGATTGGTGAGACCAGGATGGAGTTCGCGCCAACAGACTTCAGGCGCTCGATCGTTTCCCAGAAGACGTCTTCACTGGCAACGGCGTGGATTGCCACGTTCGATGGATCGATGGGAATGATCGTCGGTCCCTGCAGTCCGGGCAAGATCGCCCGGATTTCTTCCACGGCCTCGGACGGAGCATTCATCATGATGTAGCGCGAGCGATTGGCGCGCTGAACCCCATCAATACGCTGAAGCAACCTATTGACTAGTTCCTCATCGGTGCTCGCCACAGGCTTCTCGGTTTGTATCAGGACCGCCTCGCTCTCAAAGACAGTATAGGCTTCCGCAAGGCCGTTCGCCTTCAGAGTGCTCCCGGTGGACACCAGATCGCAAACGGCATCGGCGACACCCAGTCCCGGAGCGATTTCGACCGCACCACGGATGTACACAATCTCAATGTCGAGCTCTTTGCGTTTCGCGAAATCGCGCAGCACCTCGGGGTAGGTGGTGGCAATACGCTTTCCGTTGAGCGCTTCGAGCCTCCACACCGCTTTTGCTTGGCCTTGAAGTTCCTCTTTGGGAAGGGCAATTGCCAAGCGACAACGCGCAAATCCCAGCTTCCGCAAAACCTTGACCTCCGGTCCACCCTCTCGGCCAAAACCTCGTTCCCACAGGACGTTCTCACCGACGATTCCCAGCGTACTTACGCCATCGTGTACGTACTCGGGGATGTCATCGTCCCGCACTCTTAGAAACTCGAGGGGGAAGTCAATGGCGGAACCAATGAGGCGTCCATCGCCCTCCGGACCATCGGAGGCGGACACGCCGCACTTTGTCAAAAGATCGTAACTCAAGCGGCTGAGCCGCCCACTCTTCTGTAGGGATAATCTGATTGTCATTTCTGCTCCTCGTCGAGCAGCAGTCGATAGCCACCCGAGCCGTGTTCCATCGCCCGGGCAACACGAGTCACTGTCGCTGTGCTTACACCAGTCTTCTCGTAAATCTCCCGGTAGGGCATGCCCTTATCGATTAGCTTGGCCACGCGCCAACGTTCTGCCAGGGCCTCAAGCTCCTTTGGCGTGCACAGGTCCTCCAAAAAGCGGCGCACCTTTGCCTTGCTCTGCAGTCCTTTAATGACCGTACACAGCGCATCCACTGTCGCTGTCGCACTATTCTTGTTGCCTTTTGTCATGTGACACTGTGTTAGCACGCTATCACGTTAGCACGCAAGTACGCTTGTGTTTTTCTTCCCTTTCCTAGGCTTCGAATCAAATCGTGGTAGCGTACGCCAAAGAGAAGACTGTATCGATGCATCCCGAGACTCCTAGCGACCCACAGCGGAAATTCATTGACTACCAAGGTCTGCCTCTTGCCTATACCGATGAAGGCGATGGACCAACGACAATTGTGGCGGTTCACGGTTTACCTGGCAGCATTCGCGACTTTCGGTGGCTGGCACCGGCCCTTGACGGGGCGTTTCGCTTCATTCGAGTCGAGTTACCAGGCTTTGGACAATCTGCTCGCAAGGGTTACGTCCGCATGACCATCGGCGAACGCGCCGCTTCAGTGAGCGAGCTTCTACGCCAATTGGAAATTCACTCCGCGACTCTTTTGGGCCACTCCTCAGGAGGAACCGTGGTTGCACATCTCGCTCACCACCATCCAGAGCTTGTCCGAAACTGCGCCTTCATCGCGGCCAACGGACCAAGTCCCCACTACCCCGTTGGTGTCTACAACGCGTTAACCAAACTCTTGGCGTACCGAGCAGGTCGCGCAGCAATGCGTCCGGTTTTGCGACGAATTTATCGTGTCTTAGGCTTTCCCAAACATCTCACCGACGCAGCGCTTCTGTTCACAACACTCGATGCCGCCGCGACTGACTTTGCCCAGCACCGAATGAACTTGCTCGCAGTTTCTCAGCCTTGCTTGGTTGCATGGGCCAGCGACGACGCTCTCATCGATTCGAAAATCTTTGAACAATTGGAAGGGGTCGTTCCGCAAGGACCACGACTTCGCTACACCAGAGGTGGGCATAATCTACAGAAGACTAAAGCGACTGAGATTGCCAAGGCCCTCTGCGATATGCTCCGAACTTAGATCTGCGATGCCTCCAGCGACATCTTCAGCCGGAGATGGTTGACTGCTATCGCTGTCCGCCATTCGGACAGGCTCTGGCATCGGAAAACTACGTTTTCATACAGTCGTAGCGCCGCCGCGTTCGCATTATACTCGCTATCTATCTGGCCTGTGTGTGTGCCAATCGGTCCTCGATACAGCTCAGCTAGCAAGCTGTGATTGCAAGAATACGGCTAGCCAGCTGCACAGACATGCTTCATCACTTTGGACATCGGGCGAACGAACACATCGTGGGTAGTTGTAACTAGTGTAGTTGTTACAATGTAGAGTCTATCTGCGTACTAGGCGGTAAAATCGGTCTGCTTTGGGTCTGACACCTGGATTACCCCAGCCCACAAACACATGAGCTTGCAGTTTTTGTCGACTGCGGGAATCTGCGCCAATGTCACCTTTGGGTTCCCCGGGATCCAAGGGGCTACCGTATTCGGTATGCAGGGCTGGGGCGTGAGAACTCCCAAGGCGGCCGCTGTCGCCGCGATGACCATCGGGTTTGCCACTGAGCTGCACTGTCCAAAGGGCTTAACATTGAGGAAAGGTTTGTTGTCCATGATGGATGCGACCGGCTTACCTCCGCCGGTGGCTGGCGAAGTCGGCAACACGGTCAGGTTTGAAGGACTGGTACCAAAACTGCAACTGAGCTGTGCGCCATCGACTACAAGTTCCATGGTGAGAAGACTACCTATATTAGGTCGGTTCTCCAACCCACTTATGACTATGTGCGACCGATAGATAGATCGGCTCGCTGTCAAAGAGATGGCTTTACCGTCAAAGAAGCGGCACAGCGCTCGCGTTGTAAAATCGTTTCGTCTAAACTTTCTTTTTCGCGGGAGCCTCCAAGTTGAGCGGAGGTCCCATTTTGATTCATACTGCCGCAGGCGATTTGTGCGCCTCGGTTGACTCAAGAATAACTAGTAGATAGGAACAGGGGAATAGATGGCAATTCAAGACGAGATACCGAAGTCAAGGCTGACACTAAAGTACAAAACAGAGATTGATGGCCAGGAGGAGGACACAACGTTGCCACTGCGCCTCGCTGTCCTTGGTGACTACTCTGGAGGCACCTCAAAAGATCGCAAAGTCGATCTTGATGAGCGCGAAATTCACAACCTCGATGGCACCAACACCGACTCAGTCATGAAGCAAATGGGCATTTCCATGAGCTTTGCAGTGACCAATAAAGTGGACCCGGAAAAGGGCGACGAGATGCAAGTCAATCTTCCAGTTGACAGCATGAAGTCATTTTCACCCGGTGAAGTTGCTCAGCACGTTCCCAAGCTTAAGGGCCTGCTGATGGTTAAAGAACTTCTGCAAGAAGTATTGTCAAACGTCGATAACCGCAAGGAGTTCCGAAAGCTCCTCGGTGAGCTGATGAAAGATAAGGAGGCCCTTGCCGGCCTTAAGGATGAGTTGAAAGCCTTCGACTCATTTAAACTACCCACCGCCAATTCCGACACGCCGGCTGAATAAGGAGAACGTCCATTATGAGTGAGACAACAACAGCAACAGAAGAGAAAATTGACCTCAAGCGCTTCCTGTCGAGCATGCGGCTTGAATCAGCCAGCGAACCAACACCAATGCTGCAGGATGACCTGCAGACAATTAAAGCCGACGTTAGCGAGACGGATCGCTTTCTGTCAGGCATGGCTGCATTGATCATGAACATCGACCCCGCTGCTGGTCGATTTGACAAAGGGTCTGTTCAGGAACTCATCGCGTCCATTGACACCATGGTCAATGATCAGCTCAATGAGATCATTCACCACGAGAATTTCAAGAAGATCGAATCGAGCTGGCGAACACTCAACGATCTGATTCTCAACACGAACTTCAAAGCTGACATCGTGATCGATATGATCGATGTTAGCAAAGACGAACTCTTTGAGGATTTTGAGGCCAACGCCGTCGACATCACTGGCTCAGCACTCTTCAAGAAGATCTACGTATCGGAGTACGACCAGTTTGGTGGACGCCCATACGGTTCTATTATTGGGCAGTACGAATTCGAGCACACGCCAGCTGATGAGTTCTGGCTCCGAACAATGGGACGGGTTGCAGCTGCGAGCCACGCGCCGTTTATCGGTTCGGTATCCCCGAAGTTCTTTGGTTGTGAAACAATTGAAGAGTTGGGCGCCATCAAGGATCTCGAGGGGATGATGAATCATCCTAAATATGGTTCGTGGAATGCTCTCCGTGACTCTCCAGAGGCTGCCTACATTGGGCTGACCTTGCCGCGTTACATTGCGCGCCTGCCATACGATCCTGAGACCAACCCGTGCCGGAACATCAACTTCAAAGAAGAAGTGAACGGTGATTCGAACGACGATTTTCTCTGGGGTAGCGCGACCATGCTTATGGCCCGCAACTTGGTTCGATCCTTCGCTGAATCTGGCTGGTGTCAGTATGTCCGAGGTCCAAACGGCGGTGGACTAATCTCAGGTCTGCCTGTTCACACCTTCAACACTCGTGGTGAAGAAGAGATCAAGGTTCCTGTAGAACTGGCGATTCCCGATTTCCGAGAGCTTGAGTTCGCCAATGCGGGATTCATTCCACTGATCTATCGCAAAGGCTCAGCCGATGCGTGTTTCTTCAGCTCACAGTCGATCAAACGACCTAAGAAGTTCAAGGACAATAAAGACACCGAGGACGCACAACTCGTCACGAACCTGTCCTACACCTTTTCGATTACACGGATCGCTCACTATGTGAAGTCGATTATGCGTGACAACATTGGTAGTTCAGCCGATGCGGCGTACATTAAAAATTCGCTGCAGAACTGGATTTTCCAGTATGTTACGACCATCGTGAACCCAGACGATTTGACTCTTCGCTACTACCCATTCAAGGCTGCCTCTGTCGAAGTAGAAGAGCAAGAGGGAATGATTGGCTGGTACAGCTGTAATATTAGCGTTCTGCCGCACATTCAATTCGAAGGCATGGACGTTGAACTTAAAATGGACTCCCGACTCTAGTCGGCAGAAATTAGGAAAGAGAGATAGTAATAAATGGCTGAATCATCATACCAATGCAGTGTTTCCCAGGGCTTCAACTTTCAGAAGGATAGTCAGGACACTATCGGACACATCGTCTCACTAAAAATCGGTGACACCGCTCTATTGGCTGACTTCGAACTTTCGGATCCAATGGACAATCAAAATCACGTCAAAGTTTTTGGCGTGCTGGACAGCATCTTCTGGAACGGCGGTTACGCAGATCCAGTTCAGTTTAGCTGCAACGTGTCGACTGCTAACAAGAACACCCTGTTCGCGATGTTGCACAAGTCGCTTTCGAACACCACAATCGAGTTCGAGTTCGTGACATACAAGTACGACCCGGACACCAAGAAGTTCTTCAAGTGCTTCCATTCGGGCGATGCAGGAGCTCTAAAGGGTCTCGTTCTCAAAGAGGGCGGCGACTTGGCTATGCAAATCAGCGAAGACGAGGGCTATGAGGTTCCATCTCCTAAGAACTTCAACTTTACTCTCGGAGTAATGCCTGAAGACTCGCAGATGGCTATTCACGTAGCAGTGTCTACCGATGGCAAATTCGCCAAGCAGTTCGGCATTGCAACCGGCGCATAAAGAATAGATGTCAGGACCAGCAGGAAAGCTCGCTCGTGTGGATTGGCGTATGGGGCAGGCACTTCTTCCCGAGCACTTACAGGCTCAGGAAGAGGCGTTGCTCGCTAACGTCGAGATGCGTATGGCAAGTTTTCCTGCCCCACTCTATGGCATCTCGGAACTCGTCTGGAATGACGAACTCCTAAAGACAGGGGTTGTGTCGCTAACAAGCGCTACACTACTCATGCCGTCTGGGCGTTTGGTCAATATTCCTGGCAACGCTGTTTCAGCTCCCTACAATCTGGATCTACTGGGAGTGTCGAACGTGGCAGTGTTTTGCCATCTTCTCGGACAGGGAGAGGACGCTTCCTCCGCTTCCGGCGGGGGATGGCAGGCCGAACTGCAAGCAGACGTTCCGCGCATTACCTATCAACTGGTTCTTTCTACTGAGCAGAGTCTGTCCGGTGCACTTTCTTCGTTGCGCCTCGCCGACTTTGAGAAGGTTCCCGATGGCGCCTGGAAGCTATCGACGACCTACGTGCCACCGCTTTCGCGGCTAGCAACATCACCATTCTTAATGGCCGAACTCGACGAAGTTCGGGCCTCTATTAAGTCATTTTCTTACAGGCTTCTTGAGAACACCGATTCCGCGCCGGACGGGGCTGGATCTTTTGCCTCGAAGGATTGCCTCTTTATCGTGTTTCGCGTGCAGCGAATGCTCGACGATCTAATGGGAGAGATCAAACTTCATCCCTACTACGTTTACGAGGCTTTGCGCGACCTCTATGTCGCCGTGAGCCTGTACAGCCAAGCCGTTCCCGATAGAGCCTCTAGGCCGTACGCGCACGAAGATCTCGCGGGGTGTTTCGAAGAGGTATTCAGCGCCTTGAGCGACTATCTTGCGACATCATCTCACGCAGCTCCTTACGTACGCTTTGAGCAACACGATGGAGTTCTCCAAGCAGATATTCCCGAAGTCGTTCGCAGCGCTCGTCAAGTGTTCCTGCTTGTTCAAAAGGCGAGTGCTACGCAGACGATTGAACTCGGAGATTTGAAGCTAGCGAGTCCAAGCCGATTGGCCATGGTGCACCGAATGGCGCTCGATGGTATTCCTGCACGACCTGCGGCTCGACCACCGGCCGCACAGAGCTTTGGGCCCGAAGTCGATTTCTTTGAACTTGGTCGCGAGGACGAATGGGAACGTGCCCTTCGGCAAGCTGTGGTCGGCTTTTACGCGAGCCAGGAGATTACGGACGCGGGCCATCGCTTCTTTCTTTACTGGGTTCCTAGCTAGGGTGTCATATGGCATTGCTCGATAAATTTCGCACGAACAAGAACAGCGACTCCCGCAGCGACATCGAGTCGATTCTTGACAACCTTGGCGAGGTCTTGAACACCCGACGAGGGTATGGCTCATTCTTGAAGGACTTTGGAATTCTCGATTTGAGCGACCAGGCATCGCGCGAGCAGATCGCTCTTGCGGTCGTCAAAGAAGTGCAGCGCTGTATCGAGGCATACGAGCCGCGGGTCGTAGTACACGAATTCAAGGAAGTGCCTCAGTTGCACCCTACGCGCATCGCCTTTAGCCTGGTGTGCAGCATTGCCGGCCAAGATCGACCCTTGAATATGGTCTTCGACACCCAGGTGTCTTCTTTTGATTTGGGAATGGACTAGGTTAGGACATAGATGGCAAATCCGTTCGACTGTCGAATTGTTCTCGACAAGGATAAGGGCGTTACGATCGAGATCGAGCAGGCCGGCGATTCCGTCACCAAGATCATCGCGATTACGATGGACGATAAGACTGTCGAGATCGTGCAAGGCGAGAGGCCTAGTGGTGATGATGACAACGCCAATCTCCAGCGTCATGCTTGGATGAGCTTGGGCTCGGACGGCGAAGTCATAGTGGACTGTAAGAAGTTCACGGTCAAAGCTGAGGAGATCGAACTCTTCGCAACCGATAAACGCACGACCTTCGCGGAGGAGAACCCCGAAGAGCTACCGATGGGCAGCTTGGTACTCAAGAAGGAATCGGTTCATATGGCTGCGTCGAAGACGGATGTAGAGCGAAGTGAGCTCGCCCTCTTTGATGCAAAAGCCAGTTGGTCCACGGTCAATTCGGACTCCAAAAAGACCACGCTCTCGCTCACCCCGGAGAAATTTGAAGCGGACACGAAGGGCAATGGAGCTATCGATCTTAAGGCCGGCGAGAAGACCAACATCGCACTAAAAACCGCTTCTGCGACTATGCATGGCAAAGAAACGGCCAAGGTCGAAGCGAGTCCAAAGACCAGTATTGCTCTTAGTGGTTCGTCGGCCGTTCACACAGTATCCTCCGGGGCTATTTTGACGCTAAGTAAAACCAAGGGCGACCTCGATGGTGACCTCGCTGTAACCAAGGGGATCACCGGTGGTGGCGGTGCCTTCAGTGTCAATGGTGGTAGCGGTGCTGTCGCTGCTCCGAAGATTGGGGCCGGCTGATGAGCGACGAGGTCTACGATGTATTCTTAAGAACAATGCGCGATCTTGAGCGCTTCCGAGTGGACTACCTCGCGGAGCATCGCGGCCCTGGCCTCGAACGTGACGATCCCGATTTGCGCAGGCTGATGGAGTCGTTGGCCTACGTCTCGGCTCGCACCCATATTTCTAGTGGCCGGCAGCTGCGCGCTCTTCAAGCCGACACGACTCGCAGACTCTTTCCTGCACTTTCCACACCGGTCCCTGCTATGGGGGTTGTTCGCGCGCTACCCAATCGACGACTCTACGAGTCGAGCGTGATTCCCAGTGGTTCAACAGTCGTACTGTCGGACAAGGGCCAAGAAGCGAACTTCATGACAATGGCGGATCTGAAAATCCTTCCATTGGCACAAGGATCGCTGTCACGAAATTTGCTGCCCAACGGCAACACGCGCTGGACCTTGCCCTTTAGTGGGCCTTTCCCTCGCCATGAAGAGTTGGGTG
>JAESTW010000493.1 GCA_016763395.1 Kofleriaceae bacterium | reverse complement strand
AGCCATCGGCGCATCGATTCAAAAACAGTAGCCTGGGCACGTCGTCTTCGGCGGCGACAAAGGTCGGCTGATCGACCCAAACATACGATCCGCGGGCACTATTGGATAAAGCACTGTTGGATCGGGCACTGTTGGATCGAGCACTGTCCGCTCGCTTGATGTCCTCGGCGTGAACGGTGCCAAGCATCGCAGTCAGAAATACAAACGCTGAACTAATACGAACAATAGAAAACACGCTACATGGTGCCGTATACTCGCGACGCTCCACAACCTAAAAAGCTGGCAAAGCCCAATTGCTACCCGTGTAGTCCATTTCGCACACTGCCCACGCTGTGTGCTCTTAGTGCCACATCAGTCCAATTTGTAGAGTAATATGCTAGTTCCGCCGCGTTCAAAACCAATATGCCTGGGAACGATAGCCCAATAGTCGTGGTTGGCTCGCCACGCATACCTTCGGGTGCCATAGCCCAGCATACGTGCTCGGCGGACAGCTTTTTTGGTGCCGGGCAGATACTCGTAGAGATCGACCCAAGGTTTGACGGCTTTTCGCTCCGCTGCGGCGTCGGGATGTACCGGATCGATTGTAATGGTGAAGAACACTTCGGCGCCCTCGCTCTGCTGCACAACCAATGACCCTGCGTTGTAATGGTGAAAGGGCTCGGCCAATTCGATGGCGGAAAAGAGTCCCTCTTTGACAAAGTCAATGCCACTGAGATTGCGCTTCACCACAACCATGTTGCCTTTTCCTGAGTGTTTCATTAGGCGTGCCAAACGTTGACGATGTTCTATCAAGTTGGGTATCGCAAGACGCTTGCTAAAGGTGCGGTTGGGCATCGAGTACCAGCCCTCAACGTCCGGGCTTTGCTGTCCCTCTTTTCGATCCCACTCGCCGCCTTTAATACCGACAGCTACGGTAAAGTTCTCAGTCCAATATTTGAAGCGAAAGTTGAGTGAAGGGCTCTCGTTCTCACCCGTAAGATCGAGATTGCTCTTTTTCCCCAGGAGTTTTCCTTTGGCAACAGAGTAGATTCCCACAGAGTGGCGAATGACCGGCTGGTTGTCTTTTTGACGCTTTCGCGCTTTGATGTCTCCGACGTCGTGGACAACTACGGCTTCGACTCCTTGATACCTTGTCGAAACGACATCTACAGCGGGACCAAAGCTGCGAACGATCTTTCCCTTTGAATCGATGAGCGCAACTTTAACTTTCCCCGCTTTTTCTTCTCCCCAAACCAAATAGTGCTCGCCTTCAAGCGCGAACTCAACCCGACTTGGTTTTTTAGAAAAACTCGCAATATCGACTCGTCGCAATATCGTGTTTTGAACGGCGTCCACAACCACAAGTTGCGCCTGGTTCTCGGTATTGCTGTTGACATAGAGCAACCTCGAACCCGCACTGTCAAAGGTAAAAGGGTCGTCAATAAAGCCCTCTGCGGGAGATATCGTCTGCGCTAGCGTTGCCGACTCTACGAGTGCTTTCTTGTCCGCAGAAGCTTCACTCGCGACCAAAGATGAAAACAAGGTCATCGCCCCCATCAGCAATAGGGTTCTGGCAATTTTCGCTTTTCGATAGTTGATCATGTCGATATTCCTTACTTCGGTCAGCAGCGCGATTGATTTAGGTAGAGACGGCGAAGCTAGCGACTCTATTCACATTGAGGGTAAATCAGACTAAATTGCAATACGCAGCAGCGATCTGAGCCGCCACCTTGGCATTATTGAGCGCCAAAGCACAATTTGTTGCAACCGCATCTCCACCGCTCACCTTTGCGATGAATTGCAATAGAAACGGAGTTAATGCTTTTCGCGAAATTCCAGCGCTCTCCGCTGCAGCGTGTGCTTTTTCGATCCACTGCTCGACAAGCTCACGAGGCATTGCAACCTCTTCTGGTGCAGGATTCGCGACCAGAACTCCACCTTGATCGAGAAGCTGCCAGCGAGTGTGTAGCACTTCAGCTGCCTGCTGCGCACTGTCCACGCGATGCTCTAGGGAAATCCCTGAGTCCCTACAATAAGAAGCTGGCAATTCATCACAGCCGTAGCCCAGTACCAAAACGGCCAAACTCTCCAGCGCTTCCACGGTGCGTGGCAAATCCAAAATCGCCTTGGGCCCAGCGCTCACTACCGCCACTGGCACTCTGGAAAGTGACAATAAATCGGCAGAGACATCAGAAGGATCCCCACGGTGAACTCCACCAATTCCCCCGGTAGCAAAAAGCCGAATTCCAGCCGCAGCAGCCAAAGAGGAAGTCGCGCTCACGGTCGTTGCGGCGCAAGCCTTCTTCGCAATCACCACCGACGAATCGGCAGCTCCAGCTTTTGCGAAATGTATCTCTGGATTTGCAAGGGATTCGAGCCCTGCCGTATCGAGTCCCACACAAGCCCGGCCATCTACAACAGCAATCGTGGCGGGCACAGCGCCCTGAGATCGAATCTCGGCTTCCAGTGCTTTTCCGAGTTTCAGGTTCTCTGGATAGGGCAAGCCATGAGCGATAATTGTAGATTCCAAGGCAACAACAGGCGCGCCTTCGGCAAGTGCATCTCTAACTTCTTCAGCGATCTCTATCACCGGCTGAGACTGTCACATTTCCCCTGTAGTTGCACCAGCCCTGTTGTACGATTGGCCTTGTGAAGTTTCCTTTGAGCGATAAAGATCGAACCGAGATTGTGGAGTTTCAACTACGTTCCTCCTGTATTCACTGTTTCTTCTATCTGTCCTCAGAAGCACGATGCGCCCATGAATGGCCGTCCGAAGAGCAGGAAAAATGGCCACTTGCAGGAGAGGATGGAAGTGATGGCCACGCGGAAATATCGCTCTGCAAGGAGTTCGAGCTGCGATGAACATTGAGGAAACTGGCGGATTTGGGCGGTGCGAGCTAGAGTAGAGCATGGGGCTAATTCGCAGTGTTATTTCTATGGCCCTCCTCGGTCTATTCATCTTCATCGGTTTCACAGTCCCGATTGGAAAACGAACCTTGTTTGGCCATATCGGCAATATCTGGTCGAGTGAAGCAACGCAAGAGCTCGTCGATGGTGTCAAAGATGAGAGCGGGCCCTTCGTCGATCGCGTGAAGCGCGGCGTCAAAGCGGGTATGTCTGACGACGATGAAGAGACGGAAAAACCATCAGGTTCGGACACGCCTGAGAAAAACTCCGAGCCCAGCGAAAAATGAGCCACGGCGAGAAATGAACCACGGCCTGCTAGGGTTAATGCTTGTTGGTATCTTCTCCTGCGCCAACGCTGAGCCGACGGCCGACGTACCTGCTCACCAAGACTCTGTTCAAAAATCGCCTGCCTCCACCATTGCTCAGCGAGGCTTGGACAACGCACAAGCAATGATGCGCAATGCAAAGCTCTGTGAGCCGGACATAGAGGCTGAAGATATGGCTGCCTGTGAGCGGGCCTGTCTACTCAACCACTCCAACAGCTGTGCCAACTGGGGCACCTTGCTCTCGGACAGTATTCCGCTTCGGGCAATCGAACTGTACTCCACTGCATGCAAAGGTGGATCTGGAATTGGCTGTGAAGCATTGGCTCGGGCGTCTGAGCTAGGGCAGCAGGCCCAGCTTTTCCATCACGCCCGCTACTATCACCGAGTTCACTGCAACCAGGGATACGGACGAAGCTGTTATCAACTTGCGCAGCTGTATCGGACAGAGCTAGGTGGCAATGCAAATCCAGATGCAGCTCGAGACTTTCAAAAGCGCGCTTGTACTCTTGGCCTTCAGCCCGCCTGCGATTGACCAATAGCCCGTCTTACAGCCTCTTCGAGCTGTTCAGGCGTGAAGGGCTTGGCTAGAAAACTCGCGTTTT
>JAESTW010000492.1 GCA_016763395.1 Kofleriaceae bacterium | reverse complement strand
TTGCAGCCTCCAGATCGTCAGACGCGAGTGCCTCGTGAAGCGAAAGATAGCTAGAAACGACCTTTGCTAGCGGTTTTTCGTACTTTGTTGGAATCGAAACAATTTTATCATAGGGACCATCACCGGTGTCGTCCGGGGCAGTCATCATGGAGCGGCCACCTCGAATTTGCAGATCTGCATCCAGAGTAAACGCCCCATGGGTCACGACTCGATCGCCCTCAGCAAGCCCAGCAATCACGGGGTATACGTCCCCCATCTTCGGTCCGAGTCGAACCAGACGTGCATCGTAGGTGGGTCGTTCGGAGTTTGGAACTTCGACGTATACCAGTGAACGACGTCCGGTGAAAAGTGGAGCAGTGTCCGGAATTACCAATTGGCTGTGGTGCGCGTCCCCTTGGTTGCCTTTAACCACCGCCTCGGCGAACATGTTGGGGCGAAGTTTCCCATCGGTATTCTTTACTTCGACTCGGACTCGAGTTGTACGAGTTCGCTGATTGATGACTGGATCGACGAACATCACCCTTCCGCTGAAACTTTCGCCGGGCAATGCCTCTACTTTGAGTGAGACTTCTTGTCCGATGCTCAGAAGAGGTAAGTCGCTCTCGTAAGCATCGAGCTGAACCCAAAGGCTCGTCAAATCTGCTATCTGAAGTAGCCCGGTTCCGGTTTTTACGTAGCTTCCCTCGGTCGCCAAACGCTCGAGGACAGTGCCTGAGAAGGGAGAGCGAATTCGTACTTGTTCTGAGGGACGTTTGGCGTTCTCCATAGTTTTGATGACTGATGCTGGCAAGCCCAAGAGTCGCAATCTATCCTGTGATGCCTTGAGCGCCAGTCGTGCGCCCATTCGTGCAGTCTCGGTCGCACCTGCGAGTTTCTGCAATTGCTTCTTGGCCACCAGTAAGTCTTGGTGCGCGCCAAATACTTCGGGGCTGTACAGTGTGGCGATGACTTGCCCTCGTTTTACCAGCTGTCCGGTTGTACGAATGTTCAGACGGTCGATTCGACCTCCAATCCAGGAGGTTACGGTTCTGAGCCGCGTCTCGTCGTAGTCAACTCGCCCAAGAAGCCTTCGCTCTTCTCCACCTTTTTTCAGTGCCTTTACGGCTGTGGTTCTGATTTTTGCTCGAATCTTGGCGGATTCGGACAAGGTGATACGTTCTGGCCCCCCTTCGCTCGATCCGGTGTCGTTTTGGACTGGATTAGATCCATGCCACAGATTGGGCATGCTCCGGGCTGGTCTGCACGGATTTGCGGATGCATAGAGCAGGTCCAGACCTCCGGGTTGGAGTCATCCGAATTGCTGAGATTGTGTCCCTCGTGTCCAGTCTCGCCCGATTTCGCCGAATTGTCCGAGCCGGAGCCGCCAAAGAGCAGAGCGCCAAATGCGAATGAAATAAGGATCGCGATTGGAGTAGCGAATCGATTTAGCTTCTCAAAAATGTTAGATTTTGTAGTAGTCATACTATGGTGCTCCCGTGTCTAGCTCTTGTCCGACGACGAACTCGAGTGTAGCCCAAGATTTGGCTCGACGAGCCCGGGCTAGCGCGCGGTCTAGGCGCAGTTCAATTAAGTCTCGTTGTGCAATGATGACTGCTGCCACCGTCGAACGTCCGATTTGGTAGCCCCCGAGCACGGCCTCAAAGGTCGATTCAGCCTGGGGAATGAGTGTCTTGTCGTAGAGTTCTATCTTGCGTTGCGCGTCTCGGACATCCGAGAGTGCCGATTCCAACATTGCTTCAGACTGGCGAATGCCCGCCTCCAGTGTCGCTTCGTGAGATAGTGATGCCGCGATTGCCGACTCGGCCGCGTCGCCATAAGAGCTTCCCCAAAGAGGCAGCGAGAGTCCTGCGGAAATCACTAGAGCGTCCTTGCCACTGTCCTCGACCGCATTAGAGGCCTCGCCCGTGCCGATAAGGTTGATCCCAACTTTAAATCGGGGATATCGATCGGCTCTCTTTGCCTGCGCCCGATGTTCTTCACTAGACGCAAGATGCGAGAACTTCTGAATCATTGGGTGTTTCCGACTCATCGCTATCAGTTGAGAGGCTGATGCTTTCGGGACGCCGAAGGGCGGTAGATCTGTCGCTGGTAGATTCACATCTGCTCGCGAGCTGCCGATTACCGAGCGAAGAATGGCTGACGCTTTTATCGCGGCTTCTTTATGCTGTTCGCGGTGATCGTGGTGGCGCGCAATTTTGAGGTCGATCTGGTTGAGGTCGGCCAAGGTTGCAGTGCCAACTTGCAGGCGCCCTCGGACAGCGCCCGCTAGGGCCTCCAGAATGGCGTCGTGCTCGGTCTTTAGCTTGTGCTGTTCACCTATCAGCCACAAATCCCAATACGCCATCGCGACGTTGCGCTTCACGTCTAATACCTTGGCATCGACCATGAGCGCCGCGGCTTTCGCCTTCTCGGCCACGGCGTTCTCGGCGGACTCCAGTTTTCCCGGCCAGGGGAAGGCTTGCGAAACGCCTATTTTGTAGAGCTGAGGACCAACTTTTGTCTCAACGCTACGCAGATAGTATCCAAAACTAATAACGGGTTCCGGCAACCGGCTGGCGCTACTTCTTCGCAGGCGAACTGAGCGCCATGTTTCAAATGCTGCGCGAGTTTCTGGGCTATTGCTTAGGGCGAAGGCGAGGTACTGGGCAAGCGTGCCAGAGGGCGCTGTGAGCTCGGACGTGGGGGCGGCTTTACTAGTGGTCCAATCCGTTTGTCCGGAGAGCGACTTAGGTAGGGTCGAGCCGATTTGGGTATCAGAAGAGCAAGAAATAGTCGCGCTTAGTGCCGCGAATAGGGCAGCGCGTTTATACAAACGAAATACATTCAACATCGATAATCTCCGGCGCCGAATAGGGCGCAGCGAAACGTCACAAAACTAGGCAACGTGCGGAGATAAGCAGTTCACAGATCTCGTTGGTTGCCGTGATTTACGGACGGGAGATCAGAGCTGCAGCAGTGTATGTTGAGACAATAAAGTCTCTCGCGGTGGACCACGTGCCACTACACGACGGGGCGTGCGGGTTAGCGTATCGACTCGCGGATTTGCAATCGTCTTCATTGCGGGCAGTACAGCGACAAATTGGTCACTGGACGGCAAGCGAAAATTGGAAACCTGGCTTCCATGGTGAATGGGAGACAAGCTGCAGCAGCAAGCGCTCGCTATCTCGGATTGCTCAGTTTCGGTGTCGGATTCACTTGCACAACAAGTTGGTCCGACCCAGTCCATATCGCCGTTCTCCATCATGCTCGCGGCAGATGCAGACGGCGCGCTCAGCGTAATCGCCAATATGGTGATGAGAATTCGAATCACGGGACCCCGGTAGGATATCACAATTCTGATTTGTGACAAGTGATGTGCTCGCATGAAATCCCACATCTCAATTTCGGACATTGCTTATGAGGTTCCCGACACACTCCAGGAGCTTGCTTTGCTGTCAACGCCATTAGGCCCGAAGCAGGATTTCACTCTAGACCGGACGCGTCGGTAATATTCGCGCACAGCCTAGGGGATCTCAATCCCTTTTCAATTCTGAGGCCAGCCTATACTATTGATATATGCCCAGCCCCATCTCCAAGTTCACTGCCCTCGTCTTGTCCTTGCTAGCCAACGGCGCTCTCGCAGCATGCGGATCCAGCCCAATGAACAACAGCGATCCAAAACCCGACGCCACCTCCCAGTCCGAAAACGACGAACGCTTTGTCGGCGATTGGCTATTAGACCAGCCATACCACGCGACCTATGAAGCCACCGCGTACCGCTTTTCCCTTGATGGCACGGCCTCTGTGCTTGGCTCTTGTAATCTGTCCGGGCGTGAACCCGGTTATGTAACCGGAACAGTAGAAACCGAGAATGTCCATTGCCAATTCGGCAACAGCTGGAGCAGCGATGGTCCCGGGGCACTCATCATTGGTGGCGACTGCAACGACGAGCAAGACCGAGCCATTGAACTTTTGTTCCAATCGGACGCCAGCACCAACAGCCAGGGAGCCCAGGTAGTAATTGGTACCGTTGGCGGCGAACCCGGTTGGGAACATCGGGATTTCAAATGGAATTGGACCAAGTGTCCCAGCTCCGGGTGCCAAGCCCAACTGTGCGATTTAGGGGTATTGTAAGCAAAGGTGAATCAACGTCTTTATCGATGCATTCAACAAACTAAGAATAACTCCCGCTTCGACTCAACGGCAATGACCTTAGACATAGCGATCCGAGGATCGCCAGCGCAGTAAAACGAGTACGAAGAGGAGAAATACAAGACTCCTCATTCCGTCGTTGCCGCTTCCACCGGCCGAGCATCCCGCGGGTGAGCGCTCCTCTGCGGGCTCGTCCGGTGGATTACAGACCTCTCCATCAGGACAGATGAAAAGCTCCATTGTAGCGATGTCATCATTGAGTGGATCGATGAAACGCCTTTCTGGATCGCTAGCGCCGTCGCCGTCTAGCATGGCGATGTATAGAGTCGCGGGAACCGCGATCTCCGGAGCCAACCAGGTAAACTCCCACTCGTCCTCCCCATTTCCGAAACCTTCGGCTATCGCCACTGTAAAGTCCTTTTCGAGATTAATCCCCGAGGCAGTAAAACGTCCGACCGGGTTACCTTCTGAGTCAGTCATCTCCGCAGTAAAGGTATTGGGGTTGAAAGCTGACTCAAGACCTTTGTGTTCTCCCTCGAGTGCTAGCTTGATGGTGTAGACCAGTCCGGCACGGTAGCTTCCACTACTGAGTCCG
>JAESTW010000491.1 GCA_016763395.1 Kofleriaceae bacterium | reverse complement strand
TCGGACAGTGGACACCAGAGGCCCTGGGAGATTACGCCAGCGGCACCAATCACGTCTTGCCGACGAGCGGTGCTGCCCGGGCCTACAGCGGCGTTGCACTCGAATCATTTCAGAAACAAATCTCCTTTCAGCGGGCGAGTCCCGAGGCACTTCTTGCGATAGAAGAGACCGTTACCTGCCTGGCGAAGGCGGAGGGGTTGGGGGCACACGCTGCGTCTGTGAGCCGACGCTGTGACCGTCTTCGCGAAAGATTGACGACATGAGTATTCTCCTGCGCGCACGGGAAGCGGTTAAAGAGCTGCAACCTTACCAGTCTGCGCGTTCTCTACAGAAGAGCGCTCCAATCTGTCTGGATGCCAACGAATCGCCGTGGCCGGACGAGAGTCTCGTTTCGCTCAACCGTTACCCAGAGCCCATGCCGGTGGCGCTTCGCTCTCGCCTTGCTGGATTGTACAGTGTCCGGCCAGAACAAGTTCTTCTCGGACGAGGGAGCGACGAGGGCATTGAGCTGCTCATGCGAGCATTCTGTGAAGCCAGACAAGACCGAGTACTCTGTGCCTCGCCGACCTATGGGATGTACGGGGTTAGCGCCGCGATTCAGGGCGTCGCCCTCGACAGTGTTGCCCTAGCGAAGAACTACTCATTGGACACCGATGCTTTGCTTGCAGCGGTTACCGACGATACAAAGATCGTCTTTGTCTGCAGTCCCAATAACCCAAGCGGGAATCTTTTGGCACGTGACTCGATCACCAAGCTCTGCACTGCGCTGCAGGAGCGCTGCCTAGTGGTTGTTGACGAAGCCTATCTTGAGTACTCCGGAGCTGCCAGCGCAGCCGAAGAGCTAGCGAAGTATCCCAACCTCGTTGTCCTGCGCACCCTCTCAAAAGCCTGGGGCCTCGCCGGACTGCGTATTGGAGCCCTTGTAGCGGCCCCCGACCTCATCACACTGCTGCGCAAGGTCCAGGCGCCGTACCCAATCTCGAGCCTGTGCGCAAGCCACGCTCTCAAGGCCCTCGGCAGCTCAGGCCTTGAAACGATGACGAAGCGGGTTGCCATCGTACAGAGCGAACGCACCCGCGTCAGCACCGCGATAGCAGCCTGCTCCTGGGCACAAACGGTCTATCCGAGTGACGCAAACTTCATCCTGATTCGATGCTCGGACAGGAAGGTAGTTCAGCGTTTTTACGAAGAGGGTATTCTCATCCGAGATCGCTCGAGGGTGGCGGGGCTTGATGCCTGTGTACGAATTTCTATCGGCACACCCGCTGAAAACAACCGCGTGATCGAAGTCGCGCAGAATTTGAGTCCAAGAGTATGAGCGCTGCAAAAGTCCTATTCGTCGATCGAGATGGAACGATCTTGGTGGAACCCGAAGAGGATCGGCAAGTCGACTCCCTCGCGAAGACCCAGTTCGTTCCGGGGGCCATTGGTGCCCTGTCGAAGTTGTCCGCCCTGGGATACCGACTGGTTCTCGTGAGCAACCAGGACGGTTTGGGTACATCGAGCTTCCCTCGCGAAACCTTCGAACCACCGCACCGCTGGATGTTGGAGACCCTGCGCGGGGAGGGCGTTGAATTCGACGAGGAGTTTGTGTGTCCCCACACGGCTGAGGACCAATGTGGTTGTCGCAAGCCGCGTGCAGGTCTGTTGACGAAATACCTGGCCCGGACAACCATCGACATGAATCGCTCGTATGTCATCGGGGACAGAGACAGCGACATAGGACTGGCCGAGACCATCGGCGTATCGGGTCTGATGCTGGGCCGAGATGGCGACTGGCCGGCGCTCCTGCGAAGAATCACATCCAAGAACAGGCGCGCGTACGTGAAGCGATCGACCAATGAGACCAACATCGAGGTCAGCGTGGATCTGGCGCAGACGGGTCCCGTTCAGATCGAGACCGGTATTGGATTCTTTGATCACATGCTCGAGCAGCTGGGCCGGCATGGCGGTTTCGCCCTCGATGTGAAAGTGACAGGCGACTTGCACGTGGACGCCCATCACACGGTGGAGGATACAGCGCTGGCCATCGGACAAGCCCTCGCCTCGGCCCTGGGAGAAAAGCGAGGCATCGCCCGCTACGGTTTCCTCTTGCCAATGGACGAGTCCTTGGCAACGGTTTCGCTGGACCTCAGCGGCCGCGCTCACACATCCTTCAACGCCGAATTCCCGGCCGATAAGGTCGGCGAGTTGCCCACTGCCCTTGTGCCCCACTTCTTTCGATCCCTCTGCGCAAGCATGGGCGCCACGCTTCACATGGAAGTGCGCGGACAAGACACCCACCACATGGTGGAGGCCGCGTTCAAGGGCTTTGCCCGGACGCTTCGGACAGCGATTGAAATCCGCTCAGAGGGTATCCCCTCGACCAAGGGGGTCTTATGATCATCATTGTCGACACCGGTGGGGCGAACCTTGGCTCCATTCAGTTCTGTCTGCAACGCCTTGGCACGGCTGCCACTCTATCGGCAGACCCAGTGCTTATTGCGGGGGCCGAGAAGGTTCTCTTGCCCGGTGTAGGGGCGGCAGCCGATTCAATGAAACGCTTGGAGCAAGCGGAGCTTATCCCGGTTTTGCGAGGGCTCACCTGCCCTGTGCTCGGTATCTGTTTGGGCATGCAGCTGCTCTTTGAGTCTAGCGAGGAGGGAGATGTCGCTTGTCTCGGCCTCTTGCCCGGACGTGTGCGCAAGCTTCAGCCCGAACCTGGCATTCGTGTGCCCCACATCGGTTGGAATCAGCTCGCGCTCGCGCGCAACTCTTCGCTCATGAACGGAGTCAATGGCAGCGATTATTTCTACTTCGTGCACTCCTTTGCGGCGCCCTGTACGGAGCACACGGTGGCAACAACGGTGAATGGCGGCGAATTCGCCAGTGTCGTCCAGCGAGACAACTTCTTCGGCGCGCAGTTTCACCCCGAGCGTTCTTCCGCGTCCGGCAACCGCTTCATCAGGAACTTCTTAGAACTATGATAATCCCCGCAATCGATTTGAAGGACTCCGCTGTTGTGCGACTAGAGCGCGGCGATTTTGATACCGCTCGAGAGTTCAGCCGTGATCCCCTTGCTGTGTTGCGCAGCTTCGCCGAGCAAGGCGCCCAAACCCTTCATGTTGTCGATTTGGACGGAGCACGCGATGGTGTCCGCAGGCAGAAAAGCTTGATTGCCAATCTGGTGGCTGAATCTTCGCTTCGCGTTCAAGTGGGTGGCGGCGTCCGCAGTCTTAGCGACGTGCGGGATCTTCTGAATGTCGGCGTTTCACGGGTAGTCGTCGGCAGCACGGCAGTTGAGGACCCTGCGTTGGTAGCCTCCTGGGCTAAGGAACTCGGTGCGGACAAAATCGTCATCGCTCTGGACCTGCGTGTGACGGATGAGGGTCTGGTGCCACAAGTCCGAGGTTGGCAGTCAGCCTCGGAGCAGTCGGTGGAAGGTCTTCTACGCTTTTTTCTTAGGTCCGGTCTTAAGAACTTTCTGATGACTGACGTGGACAAAGACGGAATGCTCGAAGGCCCCAACTTCGAGCTCTATCGCCAAGTGCTGGACGGTTCTCCAGGAGCCTGTATACAAGCGTCCGGTGGCGTCCGAAGCCTCCAGGACCTACGTGATTTGCGCAAGCTCGGCATCCAAGAGGCAATCGTTGGGATGGCACTTTACGAAGAGCGCTTCACGGTTGCAGAGGCACTGCAATGCTGACGCGAAGGATCATTGCCTGTCTTGACGTCTCGGATGGCATGGTGGTCAAGGGCGTTCGCTTTCGCAATCATCAGGTTCTCGGCGAAGTCGTCGAGCTGGCGCAACGCTATCGAGATCAGGGCATCGATGAGCTGGTCTTCTATGACATTACTGCTAGCGGTGAAGGCCGCAGCGTAGACAAGAATTGGGTTGAGCGTTGCGCCAGGGTTCTAGATATTCCCTTTTGCGTCGCGGGCGGCATTGGCGACTTGCAGACAGCCCGGCAGATCCTTAATGCGGGCTGCGATAAAATCCCAGTGAACTCGCCAGCTCTCGAGAGACCCGAACTCATCACCGAGCTCGCCGAGACCTTTGGCAGCCAGTGCATTGTTGTTGGCATCGATTCGATGCGATCGGAATCGGGCACGCTACAAGTGTGGTCGCGAACCGGCAAGGTAGAAACCGCGACTGACACGCAGCGTTCGACAATGGAATGGGCGCAGGAGGCAGTTAGTCGGGGCGCGGGCGAGTTGGTGCTCAACTGCATGAATTCGGACGGAACCAAGGCCGGCTACGATGTTGGTCAACTACGCGAACTTCGGGAGTGCGTTGCAGTGCCGTTGATAGCGTCCGGCGGAGCGGGTTGTGCCCAGGACTTCGCGGATGTGTTTGCGCTCGCGGACGTAGATGGCGCCCTGGCCGCCGGCATTTTTCACCGCGGAGAAACCACAGTGGGCGCACTCAAGAGTGAGTTATTGGAGCTAGGTGTATGCGTACGAATGACAAATTAGTCAAGACGATTGACTGGGGCAAATGTGATGGGCTCGTGCCTGCTATTGTGCAAGATGCCGAGAAAGGCACGGTCCTAATGCTCGGTTATATGAACACGGAGGCACTTCTCGCCACCCAGGAGAGTGGTTTTGTCACCTTCTGGAGTCGTTCTCGCAAGTGTTTGTGGAAGAAGGGCGAGACGTCGGGGAATCTCCTCAGACTGGTGAATGTCGAGTCTGATTGTGACAACGATGCGTTGCTTGTCCGAGCGAGTCCGGTGGGACCAACCTGCCACACGGGCAGCAGCTCTTGCTTCGGACAAGACGCGGCGCCACCACTGGCTTTCTTCGCCGAGCTCGATGGGGTTTTAAGCAAGCGCTTTGAAGAGAGGCCCGCGAACTCGTACACCACCTCCCTCATCGAAGCTGGCAGGAAGCGCATGGCTCAGAAGGTCGGCGAGGAGGGCGTTGAAGTCGCGTTGGCGTCGAGCGATGAAGAGCTCGTTGAAGAGTCAGCAGACCTGCTCTTTCACCTAATGGTGCTCCTTAAGAGCCAGGGTCTTCGCCTCCCGGACGTGGCCAAAGTGCTTCGCGCTCGCCACAGCAACATGGAGTGATATTTGAGTACATCGCGGCTGCACGCACTCCTGGCGCATTATCCGCATAACGTGACGACGCCCGACTCGCTCACCTGCCTCCTGTAGGTCAGGAAGGATTCGCGGACTGCCGTAGGTGTGTTTCGGCCCGGCTAGCCCAAGTGCGAATCGTTTCTCCGGCGACTCCAAGTTTCCTGGCTAACTGAGCCACTGGCTTGTTGCCAGCCTTGAAAAGGCGCACGGCCTCAGCCTTGAATTCTTCACTATATCGGGGTGTTCCCATGTCTTGGACCTCTTTGATAGTCGTCCCAACTCGCCTTTCCCAAGCCCTTTTTGCCCTCGCTGACACCAGGTTTCGGTACCAAAGAGGTTCGCCCTGGGGCAAAAAGGCAGTTAGCATGGAGCCATGATAATGCGCGCTTTGGGACTCTTCACACTACTGGCAACCTCCACTCTTATTCAGGTGCCAAAGGCCCACGCAAAAGAGAGTTCGTCAACTCTCGTTGTAGTCAGCGGTGGGCTCGCTATCGGCGGACAAGTGCGCGGTGAGAATAGCTCTGATGACCTCGACAGTGGCTTTGGCCTAGGGCTGACTTTCGCAAGTGCCCTGCATCCTAATTTTAACCTCGGTGCCCACCTCGGCCTTCTCTCTTGGCTCAGTGACGGCCCCGATGACCGGGACCGCAACTCTCTTTTTGACCTGAGCCTGCGCCCCGAAGGCGTCTTTCCCATCAACGACAAGGTCCAAGTCTTTGTAGCCGGCATGTTGGGGCTGAGCTACTCTGTCATCGGTGAAAATGACATTAGCCTTGGAGAGATTGAGCCAGCCCTTGGCAGCCACTACGGCTTTGCTCTTGGCGGCCGTTTTGACCTAGGAGAAGGCAAAGGTCTACAGATCGAACTCGCCCTACAAACCTACGAGGCCGAGCACGAGGTGGACACCTTCATCGGTGATATTCAAATCGATAGCGAGCTTGAAGTCGCCATGCTCAACCTCGGCTTCGTCTTTCACTAAGCGCTGCCCAAAAAGCTCCTGTCTCGAACTTCCCATCGAGGCTTCCGGCGGGAATGATCCCGTTTTGAACCCTCGAAGCCACAGCGCCAATGGGGCACCAATGACAAACCGGCAGCTACCCATGAGAACGGATCGGCAACGCAAAACCGTGATGCTGGGCATTTTTAGCCTAGAAATGTTTTTTCACGGCGGTGGTAGTGACGCGCTTTTGCTAGAGTCCGCGCCTCCAGAGGGAACATGCTCCGCTCCAAACAGTCACTTTTAGTATTTGCCACTTTACTCTCGGTCCCGCTCTCTACAGCCAGTGCCGATTCTTCTAACCCCTACGAGCGAAATCCTGACGAGAAGAGCTCACCCCAGAGGGACGCTCGCGGGTGGGAGCAAAAGCCCAAGAACC
>JAESTW010000490.1 GCA_016763395.1 Kofleriaceae bacterium | reverse complement strand
GACCGCCACCCGTCCATGCCCGAAACCAAAAACGCCTACCCAAGGTCAATGAGTAGGCGCCGCAATCTGTGTTCTGAATAGTGATCAGTCGCTGGTCAAGCGCATCACGAACATGAGGATGTAGTAAAACATCAGCGCAATTGCCGAGAAGAGCGCCAATGAGGCCGCTACATACTGAGTTGGGCGGTAGTGATGAAGCACGGCCGAGGTGTAATAGAGCACGTATCCAGAGGCCAGCATGATCATAAAGCCGGTGAAGAGAGTTCCCAGCGTGAAGCCGAAGAGCATCGAGGCTGCAATCACACCCATCGCGCCAAATGCGGCGGTGACGAGCATTCCGCGCATGAAGGAGAAGTCCTTCTTGGTCATAAAGACGGTCACAGTCAGCCCGGTAAAGAGGAAGAGAGTCAGGATGCCAGCGTCTGCAATGACGCCCTCGTGATAGAGGCTCGCCATTGCCAAAAGTGGCAGCATGACGAAGGCCTCGGCAACGATATAAAGCGCCAGGCCCAAATACTGAATTCCGCGTGAGGTGTTGCTGTGCGCCCATTTGTTGGCAATCCAACCAGCTCCCATAAACATCACAAGCATCATCCACCAATTGGCAGTTACTGCGTTGACGAAGGGAATTGTCACCGTCTCAAAAAGCGGGCCTGTGGTGTCGAGAAGCGCGTACTCAAGGGCGACAAAGGCCAAAATGGCGCCGACCAAGTGGGCGTAGGTTTTGCGAATGAAGGTGACTCGCTCGCTCACGCCGGCGGTTGCGACAGCCCCTCGAATGGGACGAACATGTTGTTGTGCTTGCTGAAACATAGTGACTCTGTTCTTTCCCGCAGCCTTAGCCGCGAAAGTTCCAAGGGCAGTATACGGTGATGTAGGAGATTTGCACCCAGAATTACTACAATATGGGCACGGGAGTTGGGTTGCGCAATGGCCTGTAATTGCAGCGTATCGAAAATGAAGCTGCGAGTGCACAAAGTGGCACCAGCCCTACTGTAAGACCATGATAGTACAGTACAATTGCTGAAGCCTTTCTCTATGCAAAGTCGGACCTAGATCATGTTTATCGATTCAGCCACCGTTCAAAAGCGTCTAGACAATCAAAGCGGATTGCAGATGCAGATTGCTAGCGATCCTTCTGATGCTGCTGCGTCCGACCAGCTCGAGATGCTCTATCGGCAACAGGGCAATACCGAAGAGCTCTTGCAACTTTTTCTGACGCGAGCGGAGGACGTCGCTGAGGATTGGGAGCGGGTAGGCTTCTTGCGCAAGGCGTCCGAAGTTTGTGGGCAGACAGGTGATCCGAATTCGGCCATGCTCATCTTGCTGACCGCCTTTGAGCTAGTGCCCGGAGATTTGGAAATCGCCAATGAGCTCGATCAGATGGCCTATGCCACAGGTCAGTGGGAAGAGCTTTTGGATACCTATCTGGTGGCCGCAGCTCGGACGGATGATTTGGATGTCGCGGGCGGGCTTTGGTTGCGAATCGCCTGCGCCCACGCTTTGGTTACGGGAGACTCGGAGGCGTTGGCGGCAGCGCTAGAGCATGTCCGGGCAGTCGATGCGGCCTGGGCTCAGCAGTATTTGGATTTGGTGGAACGCCAGGCGAAACGCGCAGAGGTTGTGCATACCTTGGCCGAGCTATGCCATCGAATCGGTGATTTTGCGCGGCAGAAACGTTGCCTCACTCGTTGTATTGGCATGACCGAATCGCGGGAAGCAAAAGCGAACTTGCACAGTGAACTCGCAACCGCGCACCTCAACTCGGACGACCGAGTGGCCGCCAATTTTCACCTAAGAGAAGTTGTTAGGCTCGATCCACGCCGGGCTGATGCCCAAGCTGCTCTTGTTGCGATGACAAAGGAGGATGGCGACATCCGCGGCGCTGCGAATCTACTGCGCTCGCAAGCCTTGGTTGGAGACGATAAACGTTCCGAAGCTGCGTTTCAGGCCGCTCAGCTGTATTCCGACCTCGACGAGAACACGCAGTGCTTCGACCTTCTCAGCGTAGCGATGCATCAAGATCCAAACCATCTTGGTGCGGCAATGCCACTCGCTGAGCGCTACTACAAAGACAAGCGCTGGGATGAACTCGAGCCTTTGCTGGACTTGCTCTTTGCCAACAAAGACTCGCTGCCACCCGGAAGCGGAAGTATGTCTGTTGCCGATATTTGTTCCCGTGGCGGCGAATGCGCGCAGGAACTTGGCAATACGATCAAGGCGAGGGACTTCTATCACAACGTTCTGGTACTCGAACCCGGCAACTTGAAGGCGCTTGAGGCGAGCTCTGTACTGCTACTTGAGCTTGGTGAATTAGAAACGGCCTTCGATGATGCGTGTACGCTTTGTTCGTTGGAAGAGGGCAAGAGCGCTAGTGTCCGGGCGATAACCTATTTGAGAATGGCGGATATTCGCCACCGTCAAGGGCGCCGAGAAGATGCACTGGGCTTGGTGAGAAGTGCAGTTCAGCTGAATAAGAAAAACCTCGATGCCGGACGTCTGCTAGCGACCTTGTGTGAAGAAACACAGGATTATCGCGGTGCCATTGATGCCAGGCATGCTCTTGTAGAACATGTAGATGTGAAGGAACAGATTTCCTTACTGAGCGAGATAGCGAGCTTGCGAATTTGGAAGCTTGATGACCCGATGGGGGCTATCAAAGTGTATGAGAAGGCACTTGAGAAAGAACCGAATAACAGAAAAACTCTAAGCTCACTGCTGGAGCTCTTTAGTGCCGCGGAGATGTGGCGGGATGCTGTGGACGTCGTCCTGCAAATCGCGGATCTGGAAGAAGAGCCACTTAGGCGCGGCAAGTACTACGATGCTGCTGGTGACATTATTCGCCGGCGTTTGGGTGATGGGCGAGCAGTGCGATGCTTCAACATGGCGCTGGATTGCTTTTTTATCGATTCAGAGAATCTGGCTGACAGTTTACGGGCCGGTTGTATGCGGCCCTTTCACCGCATCGTCGAGTTTCTTCACGAGAAAGAAGACTATGAGGAGCTGGAGCGAAGCTATCGAAAGATGATTCAGAGACTTTCGAAGTCGGACCCGCAAGTTGTGCAGCTCTGGCACGAACTCGGACAACTTTACACGACAAAACTAAATCGTACAGAGTCGGCGATTGCCTCGTACGAAGTGCTCAATTCGCTCGATGCGAATTCCAATCACAAACGTGTGCTCTTGGGGCTGTATGAGCAAAGCGAAGACCAATACGAAAAAGCGATCGTACAGCGTCACGAATTGATCGACGAAAATCCTTTTGATGCCGAGAGCTACAACGCTTTGACCGATCACTATATGCGTTCGGGAAAGCCGGACAGTGCATGGTGTGCCATCCGCGCGTTGGTGTTTCTAGGACAGGCGTCCGAGGCTCAAAAGAGCTTTTACTTTCAGAACAATTCGACCAATATTCGCTGGCCTCGAGTTCCGCTTACAAACGAGATGTGGGGCAGATTGCGGCATCCAGGAGAGAATCCTCTTCTAAGCAATGTTCTTACCTTTATGAGCGAGCTAATGGTGCACGACTGTGCGGTTGATGAGGCTGGGATTTTCGCCCGTGACGAAAACACGCAGCTTCACAACGAACTTCGAGATCTGGTACGAGGAGTCGCCTACGCGATGGGAATGCCTTCTATTCGTATCGCGGTGGACTTGGAGCTAGCGGCGGACATGCTCTTTGTGCCGACGACAATGGGGCCAGCGTTTGTTGTCGGTAGAGGACTTTGGCAAGCGCCAAGTCTGCAGGCTCGTGTGCATTTTGCCGCCAAAGCACTGTCGAGCGCCCGGCCGGATGTACAACTCCGCCAACTTGCCTCGTCTCCCACCGAACTTGAGGGCATCGTCATGGCCGCCATGACCCATGTCCGGCCCGATATTCCGGTTCCCGCAACTCTCGCTGGGCAGGTTAGCCACATTCATAAGCTGCTGCGCAAAGGTCTGCCTCACGACAGGCGGATGCGATTGGCGCATGCAGTGCAGACCATGATTGCATCCGGCATCAGACACGATTCGGTGGCGTGGTGGGGTGCTACCGATTGTACTGCCCAGCGGGTGGCGCTCTTGCTCAGTGGAGATTTGCAGATCGCTGCAGAAATGATTCGTCGAGAGAGTGCCGCACCAGATGTCGGGATCGCCGATCTACTGCGCTTCTCGATTTCGCAATACCATCTAGAGTTGCGACAGAATCTCAACCTGATTGCGTGTTAGTGTCTCGCCAATGCTAGGCACCACCTTAGATTCTAAGCTTGTCAATCCCACAGAAGAGCACGCGATGCTCAGGCAAACTGTGCGCGAGTTTACGCGCAAAGAGATTGAACCACAGGCGGAAGAATACGATCAGAAGGGGATTCTAAACCAAGGGCTCTTGCGCAAGGTCGGCGATTTGGGATTGTTGGGCATTACGATCCCCGAGGAGTTCGGCGG
>JAESTW010000489.1 GCA_016763395.1 Kofleriaceae bacterium | reverse complement strand
GAATATTGGTGGTGTGGCTCCCTTCTTTGGCTGCTCCATTATCAACAACGCGGTCTCCTTCAGTTTCGCCAACTCCAGTTTCTACCGACAGGGTATCGATTCCATTTGTGAAACGGTAGCCCAAGAAACCGCCCACGCTTTCGGTATGGATCACCAATACCTATGCAGTGACCCAATGACCTACTTGCCTTCTTGTGGCTACAAATGGTTCAACGACGTGGATTCGCCGTGCGGAGAGTTCTCCCCAGAAAGCTGTACCTGCGGCCCTACGCAGAATTCGTACCAGATTCTGAGTAGTCACTTTGGTGTCGGCGAAAGCCCTGGCCCGGACATGAGCTTTGTCCGCCCACTGCCAAACACCAATGTCAACAGTGGCTTCATCATCGAAGTGGATGCCAACGACTATTACTATGGCGTCGGTACCGTCGAAGCCTTCGTCAATGGCGCATCAGTTGGAGTTGCCTCAACGCCGCCCTACATATTCAACTCTCCAGCAGGCATCGAAGGAGTCACCCTGGTTGAAGTTCGCGCTACCGATATTCGCGGCGTCGAAGGCATCAGCCAGATAGAAATCAACGTTGGCGATGATTGTACGCCTGGTAGCTGCGAATCAGGGCTTGTTTGCTATCAAGGCTATTGCATTGAAGACGCAACAACTAGCGGCTCGGGTTTTGGTGCTAGCTGTAGTGGCAACGAGACCTGTAACTCATCACTCTGTGCCCTGGACAGCGAAGGCGCTGGAATCTGTACGGAAATCTGCGAAATCGGCGAGGGACAATGTCCATCAGGATTTGGCTGTTTGGAGGCAGGTGGCAGCAACGTTTGCTGGGCAGGCGTTGACGAAGACCCAAGCGGATGTGGCTGCAACTCCAGCAACAACGGCAAAAATGGCGTGCTTCCCCCTCTTTCTTCTAATGCTCGGATTTATGATTCGACGCCGTGTGAGAAGCTAACTCCCCCTCGTCTCATCTTTCTCATTCTGAGCCTTAGGCAGCCGCTACATGCGGCTGTTTTTACGTTATAGCGTAGGCATGCAGCTACGCAGCTACGCAGAGTCCATTGTGATGGCGACCAGCTTGGAGCAAAAGCTCCGGCCACCACCGGCTGATTGGGTCGACACCGAGCCCGGACAGGCCTTGCGAATCGCCCAGCCGATGAGGCCGGCTGAGTTGCAAATCGCCGAGGCCCGTGCGGTCAAAGTACCTCCGGTAAAAGGAATGCAAGACATTTCTCAGAGGCGACGAATCCTGCATGCACTTGCAAACCACGAGTTACAGGCGGCAGAACTCTTTGCCTGGATGCTATTGGCGTTCCCGGACGAGCCTGCGAGCTTTCGCCGTGGACTCCTCAGCATACTGGTAGAAGAGCAAGAGCACTGCCAGCTCTACCTCGACAGACTAGCAGCCTTCGGTGGAAGTTTTGGCGACTACCCAGTCACCGGACACTTTTGGAACCACATTGACGGTGTAAAAACGCCCTTGGACTTTCTCTGTATCATGGGCCTGACCTTCGAGAATGCGAATTTGGACTTTGCCGCCGAGTACGCACAGGCAGCTCGTGACGTTGGTGATGAAGAGACGGCCATCGCTATCGATAAGGTACATGAGGAAGAGATTCGTCACGTTGCCTTTGCCTATCGCTGGATTCAAAAATGGAAGCCGGAGCAGCAAAGCGTCTGGCAGTGTTTTGAGAACACCTTGCAATTCCCCCTGGCCCCCAGCCGAGCTCGTGGCAAGACCATGGACCGGGCGGCACGAGAACAGGCCGGTCTCGACTCTGACTTCATTGACAGGCTAGAGCAGGAAACATCCACGCGCCCCAATGGCCGTAAACGAGAGTAACCTATCCCATGCCTACGCGAATCGTTATAGCGAACCTCGACTGCGAGTACGACTTTGCCCGGATGCGCTGTCCGGGTCCGCACAAAGCGATTCCCCGGCGTGTTGCCACGGCAATTGCGCTGGCATCCACTAGCCTGGCTGTATTCGTCCGGCCCGGCGATGCTCTTTGGACCATGGCACAGCTGCCTCCAAATCCTGAAAGCCAAGTTGAGCTTTTGTCCGGCGAAAGAAACATGCTCAATGGTTTCGATGAGTTTTTGTACTGGGGCCAAAGCGAAGATGCGCCGCACCCCCAGCCAGAAAACACACAAGAGAATGGCAGTTGGCAAGAGTCGCTATGGCATCTACATTGCGCGCCAGAGATTGCCGCAGATGCAAATGACCGGCGATTTAGTCTCAACGTGACCAGTAGCGAGGAGTACCGATTGCCCGGCACCACTCTCATAGAAGGCATGCCCGAGCTAGACCACTACATCGCCTCCGCACCTCTCGGCGTCGGCGACGCTTGGGTTGCCAAAGTTCCATTTTCAGCATCGGCCCGCGATCGAGTTTCTCGACACGGGCGTCTTTTGCAAGGGGAAATGCGAGTGCGAACCGAGCGTTTGCTCACACGCTTTGGAGCCCTACTCGTCGAACCCTGGGTACCCCGAGTCGCTGACTACGGAGTATGTGGCATCGTCGGCCAAGCCATGTCCGGAAGTTGTTTGTTTGCCCCACATCGCCTCTACAGCGACAATACTGGCGTATTCCGCGGAATCCGAATCGCTGATAGCGAAGTCGAATCTGAGTTGGGGCCAGAGTTTTTCCGAGAGCTCAACGCAACGGCGCATGCAGTCGCGACCTCGTTATTTGAGATCGGCTATCGCGGCCCTTTCGGCGTCGTCAGCTTTGTCTATTCAGACAGGGCTGGCAACCGCCGACTTCAGAGCCTATGCGAAATCAACGCACGAATCAGCTTCGGACTGGTCGCTAGGGCACACGCAGAGTTGTCCGAAAGCGATTCCTTTGACTTCAGCCTACAATAGTACTCGGGCCCACGTCCCCCCAGACGTGGACCCAAAATCGATTGCGCTACTAACTGACAGCGCTATTGCGAGTCCGGACAGGGCTCGAAACTCGAAGTTCCGTACTCTCTCGTGATACTCGCTCGATCTGAATGTCGACTGCATCGGCATCAATATCGACGTATTCCGCGATTACGTCAGCAATCTTTTGACGCATTTCTTGGAGTTTTGCTCCGTCTAGTCCGGTTCTATCGTGAGCCAATACTAGATGAAGACGTCCTTTTGCGACTTCGCGGCTTGAGCGTCGTCCGCCACTCAAAAATCCTTTTATGTCATTCCAAACCATAATTGTCCCCTAGGCTGCAGAAGAAAGACCGATTGCGCGGCCGATGCGGGCAAAAAAACCGACATGCTCGTCGATGTCTTCCACCACTTCGCCGTTGATTCGGCGAGCAACGATTTCATAAGCGCGAGCTGCTGGCGATACACCTGCAAGCGTCGCTGGTACCCCTTTGTTGGTACTTGCAACAATCTCGTCATCCATTGGCACAGCGCCAAGTAGCTCGAGAGCGAGAATGTCGATAACGTCGTCTTTGGACAGCATGTCGCCACGCTTCACCATCGCCGCACTGATACGGTTGACGATAAGTCGTGTGGGAATGTCCGCAGCGGCGAGTAAACCCGCAACCCGGTCAGCATCCCGAATCGAGCTAATCTCTGGCGTTGCGACCACAATTGCTTCGTCAGCGCCCGCAATTGCGTTGCGAAATCCCTGTTCGATGCCAGCCGGACAATCGATAATTACATACTCGTAACTTTTCTTGAGTTTGGTTACAAGGTGCAACATTTGCTCCTCGGTGACAGCGTCCTTTTCATCAACTTGTGATGAAGGCAATAGATACAAATTGTCAATTCGGCGATCTTTGATCACCGCCTTTTGCAAAGAGCACTTGCCGTTGATGACGTCGATAAGGTGGTACACGATCCGATTCTCGAGTCCCATGACAACGTCCAAGTTGCGCAGTCCGATATCGGCATCCACCAGGACAACACTGTGTCCCTGTTTTGCCAATGCGGCTCCGATGTTTGCGGTTGATGTGGTTTTGCCCACTCCGCCTTTACCTGAAGTAATTACGATTGCTTTGCCCATTTTGTTATCTCCTAGAACTTGGCTGTTTCTATGCCAAAGGGAACTCGTCCCTTGTATTGATCCACGATCATTCCGCCGTCTTTCACGTAGGCAATCTCTGCCTTATCAGGTGACTCGTCCGAGTCTCCAGGTCGTGCAACGACAGAAGCGATCCGAAGTTGTTGCGGCTCCATTTGCAGAGCCAAAATGAATCCCGAACCGCCGCCACATCCAGCGTGCGCGATTCCCCGCAGTCGTCCGAGAATGACGATGCTGCCCGACGCTCGAATCTCGGCGCCTGGGTTTACATCCCCGAGTACGATGAGGTGTCCGGCGAATTCCAAAATGCATCCTGAGCGAACCGGGCCCACTACCATCTTCGGTGGCAGAGTTCCATTGGCTGCCTGAGAGACGGCCGCAACAGCCGCAACAGCTGCTTTGGGACGCGGAAGAGGTGGCGGAAGAGGTGGCGGAACAAAGCCCTTGGTGGTTAGCTCAGCCGTTGGCGCCGCGATCTGCACAGGCGCGCTACTGGCCACTCTCCGTCCGCTCGCAATAGGCTCGCTGCCCGCGGCAACGATTGGCGAGACTTTTGCGTCTGGCTCGTTGTCCGGTTCTTTGCTGGGCCCGTGTACCCCAACAATCCTCAGTCCATATTGGTCGGTAAGTTCCTCGATGACCCCGAGACATCCTCGTGGAGGAGTCTCTTGGAAGCGGAGAGTTACATCTCCGCCCTTAAAAAAGCCTGGAGCTTCAGCCAACTTTGCCCGTATGTCGGACACCACACTGGCCAGCCCGGCGCCGCGCTCAATTTGAATCTCAAAGCCCTTACTCGTGCCTTTGAGGCTGATGCAGCTCCCCGAACTCTCTGTATTCTGTGCAGCGTTGCAGTCACCCATGTAGTCAAAGCTCCTTCACGACCCGCGAAATTCGATTCATTTACAGCCACCGCGGCTGCAACGTATATAAATCGCTATCATCCATCGGAAAGAGGGGGCAACTTTTCGTCAATATTTACCTAACGAATTTCTTATTGAAGAGTTTCTTGAGCTCCCACCATAGATTGAGACAGCTATTTCCCAAAACGACAACTTCCGATGGCCCAAGGTTCATCATTTGAGACTCGCCGCCGAAAGCCAACTTCTTGGATGCTTTGATCTGAGGTGGCGGGTCATAACGAGTACACAAAAGAAGTGACACACTTTACGGGGATGATGGCTCTGGTAAGTGAAGGCCAACCGGTCCGGCCACTTTTGCTAGGAGAACACCATGTCAGAGATTCTACCCATCCACGTTACGTCTAAGACCTTTGAAGCGGAGGTTCTGCAGTCTGAGCTGCCCGTGATCATCGACTTTTGGGCTCCGTGGTGCGGTCCCTGTCGGATGATTGGTCCGGTTCTTGGTGAGCTTGCGCCTAAATATGAAGGGCGTGTGAAGATTGCCAAGGTCACTGTTGATGAGGAACCGGAGCTTGCTATGTCTTTTAAGGTTCGGGGAATTCCCGCTCTCTATGCAGTAAAGGACGGCGATGTTGTGGACAAAATTGTTGGCTGGGGAGGCAAAGCACGCCTTGAAGAAACCCTAGAAAAACTCGCAGAGATGGGAGAGGAGTCATGAGCATCAAGGCCTTCGGTACGCCTAACTTCGGCCTCACCAAACGGATCGATGGGTCGAGTTTTGACGAAGTTCTAGCCCGTACCAAGGCAGCTCTTGCGGACAAGGGCTTTGGGGTACTCACCGAAATCGACATGTAAAAGACCTTGGATGCCAAGCTCGGTGTGGCATGGCCCCGCTACCAAATCTTGGGGGCCTGCAATCCCCTCTTGGCACACCAAGCGCTTCAAGGAGACCCTGCCATCGGCTTACTGCTGCCGTGCAACGTGGTGGTTGCTCAGGACGGCAATGCCGTTGCTGTCTCCGCTATCGATCCGGCTACAATGTTCTCGGCTGTGGAGAATCCTGACGTGCAGCCCATTGCTGCTGCGGTCAAAGAGAAGCTCAGGTCGGTGCCAACCGCGCTGTGAATCCGGGCACTCTTTGCCGGGAAGTGCGCTACTTAGGTACAGGGCGCACAATCTGGGCCGCCGCAGTCCGGGTCGGTTTCGTTGCCGTTCTCAACTCCATCACTGCATCCGCCAGAAAATATTCGGACATTATCCACCCGCCAGTCGCTACCTGCGCTTATTGCTCCATACCCACAGATGTGAATAACCGCAGCGTTCTGCACATCGAGTTCAAGCGACTCCAGGCTGACGATTCTCATCGGTGAACTGGCAAAAGCAGGCCCCGTCGCCTGATTGATAGTGACGGTTTGTAGTACCGCTCCGGGCTCAGTCTGGACAGCAACGCCCCACTGTGTCGGGCCATTGGCGCCACGCTGATTATCAAAGCTCAATACCAATGGATCCAATCCGGTCGCTGCCTCAAACACATAGCAATCCGACGTAGATAGCGCTGACGCGAAACTACCCTGGGTCCAGTTTGTCGCCGACATTGCATTGCTAGCGCCGCCCGGACAGCCAGTCGGCCTCAGAGTATTTCCCACATTGCTACCCAGCGCACCCAAGCCAGCGCCATAGTTCGCGCTGCCTGTTCCGACATTGGGCACGGTGGTAAAGCCGCCGTTGTCAAAACACCACAAGGCCTCGCAAGCCAAGACCGTAGTCGCCTCACACACACCGATAAGACAACTGCTTACGCTCGTGCAGGCGTTGCCATCGTCACAATTGGTACCGTTGGAGAAAACGTTGTCCAGACAGGTTCCGGTCGAATCACAGGTATCGGCGGCATCGCAGGGGCTGGGTACAGCATCTCCGCAGGACGTATTGATGGCGATAAAGTTGTCCGCGCAATCGCCCGCCCCGTTACAGGAGTCTGCCAAGTCGCAATCGCCACTGGTACCATCGCCACAAGCGGTGCCAGCCGGGATAAAGTTATCGTTGCAAGTACCCATGCCGTTGCAAGTGTCTAGCAAGTCACACTGATCATTGGTGGAGTCGCCACAAGCGGTACCGATAGCGATAAAGTTGTCGTTGCAGTCGCCGATCGCGTTGCAGGTGTCCGGTGTGTCGCAGTCGTCATTGGTGGCGTCGCCGCAGCTCGTTCCTGCGGCGCTCAGATTGGCCAAACAGGTCCCCGTACCGCTGCAACTGTCCGGCGCGTTGCAATCCTCGTTGGTCGTGTTACCACACGAGGTGCCTCCCGATGCGAAGTTCTGCAAGCACATGCCCGCTCCGTTGCAACTATCGGCACCGTCACAGGTGGTATTGTCCGAGTCGCCACAGGTCGTGCCCACTACGGATATATTGGCAGAACAAGTTCCCGTGCCATCACAGCTGTCCGCCCGATCGCAATTCGTGTTTGCCGGGTTTCCGCAAACCGTGCCTGGAGGCGCAAAATTGATCACGCACTCCCCGGTCGCGCTACAGATATCTTGTAAGTTGCATATAGAG
>JAESTW010000488.1 GCA_016763395.1 Kofleriaceae bacterium | reverse complement strand
ACCTTTCAAATCGTGCCTTTGGCGTACAGCCCCGAGCTCGGGATGATTCAGTGGGAGCTTCGTGACGCTATCGTGTCTCAAGCCGAATGCCACATTACGATGGAGGGTTACAACGCGCTCTTTCAATTCAAGATAGACCAGTGTTTTCAACACGGAAGTAAACTGACAGTGGTTGCTCCGTCTACAATCGTAAAAGTCCGGCAGCGTTGGCAACGGCGGGAAACGGTGGTGGATTTGAAAATCCGAATCACCTCATTTTCCGGTATTCGGTCTGAACATGCGATTCGGGATATTTCTTATGGCGGACTCTCCTTTTTCGACAAGAATCGCGAGGTCTGTGGTGAACTGACAGGAGAAAGTGTCACCGTAGAAATACTATTGCCGACCAAGGAGTGCTTTCCACTTCGGGTACAGGTCCTGAGACACTCTGGCTCAACGCTCGACCATTCGGTAATCAGCGATGTTTGTCACTTGCAGGTTATTCGCCAACGCAGGGCCGCGAAACCTGATTGTCGGTGGACAACGCTGATCAACGACCGCCTGCATCCGGGGACCAAGACGGGAAGTCGTTACTGCGATGAAGTATGGAAACTCTATTCGGATTGTGGCTACTTTGAACTGTCCGGGAAAACAGACTCAGATTTCGAGAAATTGAAGGCCTCCTATACTTCTGCAGTGACCTTACTCGACAATGCGCCAGAACTGGGTTGTCAGGTAGTGTGGCCAACCGGTGGTGGTGGCGAAGTAAACGCGGCAATATCCATGCTGAAAGTGTATCGCAATACCTGGCTTGGTTTCCAAATGGCCCGGACAAGGGCCAAGGTCGACAATGATATCTCCGGTCGGCGTATTCTTAGGGAGATTCATCTGCGAGCGTATGAGCACGCTCAGCTCGATCCCGATTTAGAGTGGGTACTTGGCTATACTCAAGTCAAGAAAGTGTGGAGCCGACTTGTACACTACGAATTGCCCCTGCGATACGTAGAGCAAGGAGACGCGAGTATCTTGCGTTTTCGGGCACTCCAGTTCGATGTGGACAATGTGCCGGAGACTCGAAAACCCGAGACGGTACTCGACCGGCCGACGGCTATGGAGCTTTTTGACTTGGCCGAGACCATAGCCGACACTCGTCCACCCCCGTACTGCGAGGCTTTGGATTTGGTGCCAGAACGCATGGCAATGGCGCGCATCCGTCAACTCTACGGTCGTCAAGGTCTCTCTCGAGATCGGGCTGTGTTTGTTGTCCGCCACTTGGGAATTCCTATGGCCGCTGCAGTGGTAGAGATGGGAGCAGACGGTCTACACTTGTTTGGACTGCTGGACTTAGTTCGGCTCTATCCACTCAGCGACGAGGGCGAGGACTTCTATACGGACTTGCTCGGACACTGTGCGGATTGGTTTCAGGCAAGAGACAAGGAGGGCTTTTGTCTCTATTTAGAAGACGGACAGGAGCTTCCTCAGGCAACCGTGGCCGCTGCTACCGATATGGGTGAGGCTGATATGATCATATTGTCAGCCAAAAGGCTACCGGAGCTTCTAGAACATTTGCACGAGGTGACTTCACCACGGACAAGGAAGATGGAGATTAGCGAGGCTGATCCGCAATGAGTTCTTCGGGAGCTTGAACGAGCTCAATCAACACACCAGCGCCTGAAAAAGGGAACTCTTCGGATGACTTCGGGTGAATAAAACACACATCGTGGCCAGATGCTCCTTTGCGAATTCCACCGGGGGTGAAGCGCATGCCTTTGGCTGTCAGCCATTCGACTGCGGCAGCCAAGTCGTCGACCCACAGACCGATGTGGTTTAGAGCTGGAGTATGGACTCTCGGACGAGCGTCCGGATCAATCGGTTGCATGAGGTCGATTTCGACTCGAGCGTTTCCGGTTCCTACGACGAGAATATCCTCGTCGACGTTTTCCTTCTCGCTCTTGTACTCGCCTGTCTTTTCGACGCCGAGCATGTCACACCAAAGCGCGCGCAATTCACTTTTGTCAGTGCCGCCAATAGCAACTTGTTGCATTCCCAATACTCGAAACGGTCTATTGTTCATGCCCCTTGCTACCCCACATCACTCTTGCACGCCAAAGAACGCGACTACTTCTTTGAAGTAGAGGCCCAACTGTTCGCCGCGACTGATGACCCAGGAGTAATCCTGCGGGAAGTTGTTGCGAACTTGCGAGCGGCCGTTTTGTGGGTACAGAGTCGGCATTCCAATAATGTCTTCAGAGGCGATAGTAGTCCCTCCGTGCTGGTGACAACCGATGCAGTTGGTTGCCATGTTGTGCGATCCTTCTTCGATATACGGGTTAGAGCACCAAGAAGGTTGTCCGACTCCTTGATAGACACTGGTTAACGCATTCGCTAGGTCTGGTGCACTTTGCTCAAAGCCTCCGCCCGGCAGGGGGTCGCTTTCATTGAATTTTGACACCGCACACATCTTGTAGTTGCTCCACGGTCCTTCCAGATCATCGATCGACTGGGGGCGGTCTTGTCCGAAGTCCAGATCAGGCTCGTCCGACCACCACAGGCTGATCCACTGCCAGTGGTCAAGCTCTTTGGTCATGATGTGAAGCCCTGTCAAACGATAGCGTTGGCCATTGGGCAGCTCCATCGTGTAAATCGCGTCCGGCCCAGGATCGGCTGTACCATCTTCCTGGCCCCAACCCTCCGTGTCGTTGTCTGCAAGCCTTCGGCGCAAGGCATCGGCTGAGGTTTTGTAGGTCGGCAAGGTGTTGCTTGCAAAAATGCGGTTCCAACTGGCTTTAACGATGACCGAGTCAGTTGAGAATGGTTTGTTGAGACAGCTACTCCAATTGGAGCTTGGTGATTTGTAGTCTACTTGCAAGGCTGCGCTAAGTGGCTCTGGCCCTGGTAATACTCGGACGTAGTACTCTCTCTCACCGGAAACTTCACACCGCGTGTCAGATTCGCATTCCATTTGCCCGGTTGGAGAATTCGCATGGACACTGAGAGTGGCCCCGCCTAGTTCTTGTCCCGAGCCCGAGAAGGAGGCTTGGAGAGTTTCGCCCTGCGAGAGAGCAAAGGGGCCGAAGAGTTGGGCTTCTTCGCATGCAGCGAGGGAGAGCGGGACGCGAAGCATCTCTTGAACAGACTGTCCGGGCCCCTCGTCACTGGCGTCGGGCGGCGCATCTGCAATACACCGGAGAATCTCAGGATAGCTACTCACTATGTGGCGCAGCGCCGGGGGATTGATTCCAACTTGATCTACACCGGCAATTCCCGTGAGTTTCGCATTGGAATCGATTGCTTCTAGATAGGCCAGGCGCCGCTCTTCGGGCCAGTTGGCCAGTCCTTCCACCTCATTGACGTTCCAGCCAAACGCATCATCAATCGAAACCGGAGTAAAGCGAGTTTGCGAACTTCGCTCTGCCGGACTTAGGCCTTCAAATAGGTGAAGAAAGAGTCTCTCGGCCTCGTCGTTGCCATAGAAGCTTTGCCACAGTGGAATGGTATTTGGGCTGGACAGGTTTGGGATTGTCTGTCCGAACTCGACAGGTTGAAGAAGCTTGGCCACACTTTGCCAGGCGGCTTCACGGCGCAACTTTTGTGATGCGTTGAGCTCTGCAGTGCGAGCGCGCAAGCTTGTGTCGGCGGGATAGGTTCCGGGCGCACCAAGTATGTTTCGATCTTCGGCAAGAACAGCTTGGCTGCTCGAGCGCAAATCACATTGGACGGATGCTTCGTCGCCACAAGCCGTACTGAGCCCGACCAGCAGGCTGAATGCAGGAACTAGCAGTCCAGGAACTAGAACTAGCAGTCCACCTTGGCTTGCTAGTTTTGAGATGCTGCTTCCAGTCGCAGCGCAGCATCACTGGCTACAATACGCTCAGAGCCGGAGCCCAAGTTACGAACCATGAAGTAAATCCAGCCGTCCGAGCGGAAGTGCGGGAAGAGGGCGTACTCGCCTGCACGCATCTTGGTAATTCGAGTGACCTGGCCGGTGAGAGTATCGATAAGGTAGATGTTGGCCGAACCATTGTTGCGATACGATTCGAATTCAGGATCGGAAAAACTCGTATATCCCAAGTCCACAGCGTCAGCATTGCCAATGTAGTGATGTAGAACGAGCCAGCGATCGTCGTAGGAGAAGGCAGGCTTTCCGCCGTTGAAGCAGTAACGGGCAACTTCGTTGAGCTCTATGTCGTATCCAGCTTGGGTTTCAGTCGTTGTTACTTCGCGCATAACAAAGCCAAGTTGGTTGTCGCCGGGGCCTCGCAATCGACTCAGAATCATTTTGGAAGAAGCTGAGATGATTGTATCGCCTTCGAAGGGAATGTCTATCGGGTGTTCTTCGCCGGCGGAGTACGAAGTGCCATCGTGGATAAAGGGAGTGAATTTGACTCTAGAACCTCCAGAGAACCCAGCATCCGGATCGGATAAGACTCGCCCATGTCCGCCATCACTGACAAACTGTCCGGCAACAGCCCAGTAATCACCGCTACTGACATTTGCGCCAACATGCTGGTAGAGCCCGATTTCGTTGGAAATCGTACATTCAGACTCCTGGTTGTAGGTGATGCTCTCGGTAGTTGCAAGCAGACTCTGATTGCACATATACGCGCGACTCGTCTGAAACATGAAACCGGAGTTGTCCGGGAAGAAAGACGGATCGTAGAAGGCGGTCCCAGGAATGGCTAAATCGCGCTGCAAATCGACAATGCGAGAGCGAGCGCCACCAGTCTGAGCGCCGTGTCCGACATACCTACCGTCCGCGGAACTTCGTGTCCAGAAGTCGGAAATGTAGTTGTTCTGGCGCAGGATACGTATCTGTTGGTCTTGGACATTCGCTGCCCAATCTTTGGAGTATTTTTCATCGCCTGCTTGCTCGTAGCTTGAGAGACAGTCGAAAACATTGTCCGATTTTGGATCGCAGCCAAACATCAAGATACCGTTTTGCTTATTCACCGCGCGCCAACCATTGAGAGTGGTGTCGGCAACATGGGTTGCAACGGCAGCAGAAACGCCGGGCGTACATTCGGTTGGCGGTGGATCTTCGGGCAATTTTTCGTCAAGAAGAGGCAGGCCGCGAGTAAACCAACTGGCTAGAACATCAAACTCAGTCTGGCTGTAGGGAGTCATCGTGCCTTTTGGCATCGCAACTCGATCGATGAACTGGTCGTATTCTGTTTGGAAGCCCTCACCATAGGCAGTGCGGAAGGCGTACTCAAACCAACGTAAATTTGCACCAGTGGAGAAGATGGAGGCCTTCTCTGGGCTAAAGGCTGATGTTGGGTCAGTTGGATCTTGCCTGAGACAGTTGAGCATCTCTAGAGCGACCGTTTGATTGGGGACGGTCAGGTCTGTAAGGCACTCGGACATTGTTGTGTCCGCCAGTGCACGCCAGTGAAAAAGTCTCTGCTTGGTGATGCCGTGACAGGCCGTACAAGTTGTTGCTCCTGCACCAGTCTCGTCACCGTTGATTAGCGCTAGCGCTTGAGTGGCCAATTCATCATCACTGAGATTGTCCTGTGGTGTAAAAAATGCTGGAAGTATGAACGCGTCCGGTAAGGGCATTGCGTCGACGGCGGCGTCAGCAGTATCGCCGCCGCTGCCCCCGGAGCAGGCAAAGATTGCCGCTAGAGGGAGAACAAGGAGACCCGGTGAGTTCGATAGCATTCCCATACGCCCGAATCCTAACAATAGACAGGACCGTATGTAGTGAGAGAATCACCATGAGCTGGGATTGTTAGTAGTTGGTAGACTTACTTTGTGGGTGAAAGTAGTTGTACCTGAATCACTCGGATTTGGCGGTTTGCTGGCCGATCGACCGCTCTAGCGTAGAAAGTTCGGCCTTATAGTTGGCCTTATTAACTTTGTCCTCAGCAACGTTTTCAAAATCTATATCCAGGGACAATCGGCTCTGATTGCTCACAGGTTTTGTGACGAAGTTGGGAGGAGTCGTATTTGGGGTAGCCGCAGACGCCTTGGACTTTGGTGTTCGCGTGGCCCGGGCATCACTTGCGTTCACGGTTTTGTCAGTCGGCTCACTCTTCGAATCACTCGACTTGCCACAAGACGCGAGCACAAGGCCCAATAGTGTGATGAGAAGTTTGTTTTGCATTTGTCGTTTCAATATCCGCTAGCGTGCTGCTAGCCCTCGAGTTTTTCGACAATCAGAGAAATGAAGCGCGTGGCATCAAACTCTTTGTAGGAATGTTCGCTCTCAAACCAGCAGGCGATGGCGTCCTCTTTGCCTTCTTTTAATTGCGCCTTGATAGAAGGGTTGGCGGACAACTCGACGAGTCGACCAATGATACCTTCTGCGGCGGGATGATCGGCTCCGTAACGATTGCGTAGCCAAGTAAAGACCAAGTAGATCAATGCTGGATCCGCTTCGGACACACGGTAGCTACCCTGTAGCGTGCCGTTTTCGATACCTTGCAAGAGGCTTAGTGCTTCGCGTTCTTCAACTTCAAATGCCATTGTCTTATTCCGATCTTAGCCAAAGAGCTTAGCGAGAAAACCTTTGGCTGGCGGACACGAGCATCGGTCCTGTGCAGCGACTCCGGATAACACTTGCTCTACGTGGGCGCCACATCCTGCCCAACCAGCTTTACTACACTTCTTGCACTGAATACGTCTGCACATGCAGGCCTTATACAGTATTCACAGCCGAGGATCCGAAAAAATAGTCAGGGCGCATGATTATTCACTGCCTAAATACGTATAGCTTGAGAGTAGTTGCTTGTAGAGCTGTTGCAGGCGCAATGCATCTGCCGAACTGATATCGCTATCGGCAATGCGCGCCGCAAGTTGATCTTGCAAGACCTCGGCATCGTAGTTTACATACTTCAAGACCTCTGTCATTGCTTCGCCCTGAAAGACATTCTCAATCTTGTAGCCATCTT
>JAESTW010000487.1 GCA_016763395.1 Kofleriaceae bacterium | reverse complement strand
GACTTTAAAAGTGCAGTTGATACTGCGCTCTCTGTAAGCAAAGACTTCCAAGGCGCCAAAGCCGATGTCCGTGAACTAGTGAACCGTTATGCATCCGCAGTTGCGGATGAGATGCCGCATATCAGGATTTACCTTTCTCGATTTGGGGAACTGGGAAAAACAGCAGGACTACTTGCAACAATTGCAACAATTGGATCAATCAGTGCTCCAAGAAGGATTGGTGACGACGCCGAGGACAAAGATGCACGTCTACTTGTTGTTGCGAGCAATGGAACGACGGACAAAATTCTATGGGAGGTCATACTGGACAAAGGGGCGGGGTATCCGATAACAATCGTAGGGCCAGAAGGCGATGCTACGAATCTCTGTTTTACCCAAGAGGATCTGCGTACTGCCTTTATTGACGCTGCCGGCAAAGGAGTTGTTGGACGAAAGCTTCGCTCGCTCGCTCCCCCAGTTGAAGCAGACTAGCAAGACTCTTGCCTTTGGCTTTCTGCACATTAAGCCGTACGTTGGCATCGACGAGCCGGTGATATAATAATTGGACAGTCAGTGCGCCGGGATAAACCGGCATGAAGGACGGAATGAAAGAGTCCAATATCAGCGGAATAGCGAATCAAGATATCCCCGAGTCATGCGTTGTTGGTCGAGGCCAATATCGAAGCGTTGACAGGGGCAGATGAGCCACGAAATCATAGTTTCTGAGTGCCGATGCTGTTGGGTGAAGCGGAAGGCAGTATGCTCCAAGTCGGTATCGCAAGCCTTGCGAGTGACTCAGCGTGGTCATAGACCTTATGTTCGTATCGAACCTTCATGCACGAGAACCGGGAGATCCCATCATCTCTTGCCGCAGTTGGCGCGGCCGGACGCATCGGAAAGTCTGACGACGTACCCCGATGATGCGCGATGATGGGAAGTCGGACAGCTCCATTCTCCTGGCCCCTCGGGGAAACGGATTCCTTCGTGAAAGTAGGACCAGCCAAGATCCGGATCCAATTTGTAGATTTGCCGTCCCATACCGACAGCAATGAAATATTCACCGGTATAGAAAAGATCGCGTAGCGGTCCGTAGTGCTCTGGACTCACCGAACCGAGTCGATACGTAGAAAGGTGTTTCCGGTTGCCTTTGACACCAGAGTTTTACCAGACTCAGAAATGGCGACGCCGCAGAAGTCGGGTTGTGGTCGTGTTGAAATTGCGACAGCAGACCAATCCAAATCGAAGACGGTTTTTTCTTTTGCCGGGACTATATATTTGTGCAAACCGGACATTGTACTGCCTGCATCAGTGAGAATATCGATTGTTGCGATAACTCTCACTGTGCTTTCATCCTGAATATATCCGTAGGAAATCGTGAACTGGCTCTTGCTCATTGCTGCACGATAGCAGATGGACGGGCTGTGTTAGTCCAAGGCAGCAACCAAGAAACCAATGTCGTGAGATGACCAAAGCCAGCCCACCACAATACTTACAGCCGGGTTTAGCGGTTTGGCTGGGGCGTCATGTGCAAATACGGACGGACCGTAGTAAAGCCCTTGGGAAACTTGGTTTTAGCTTCCTCGTCAGAAACGCTGGGCACGATTACACAGTCTTCGCCGTCCTTCCAATTGGCCGGGGTGGCAACTTGAAAATCAGATGTCAATTGCAGAGAATCGATGGTGCGAAGTAATTCATCGAAGTTGCGCCCCGTGGAGGCTGGGTAGGTGAGAGACAGTTTGACCTTTTTGTCCGGACCGATAATGAACACGCTGCGCACAGTAAGTGTGTTGTCCGCATTGGGGTGAATCATGTCGTAGAGAGTACTGACCTTTCGATCTTCGTCAGCGATGATCGGGAAGTTAACGGTAGTGTTCTGAGTCTCGTTGATGTCTTCGATCCACTTTTTGTGGTCTTCAACGCCATCGACTGAGAGAGCGATGACTTTGCAGTTGCGGGCTTCAAATTCGCCCTTTAGTTTGGCGACGGTCCCCAGCTCGGTGGTGCACACCGGCGTGAAGTCTTTGGGATGTGAAAATAGAACAGCCCACTTGCCTTCCATCCACTCATGAAAATTGATTTCTCCTTCAGATGTTTGAACGGTAAAATTGGGAGCTTCGTCCCCGAGTCGAATTGCCATTGGTAGTACCTTTTGCTCTTGGTTGAGAGAAGCCGTCACTGTAGGGTGTTTTCAAGGGTATGGGAAGGAGCTAGCCTGCCGGATCAGGGCAATCGAGTTCTAGGCGAGCGCTCCTGTAAGTAGCTGTACTAGATAGCTATTGTCCCATCCAGCACGTTGCCTACAGATAGCAATTCCGACTTTTCTGGTCTTGTCTTGCTTCACCATGTTCAAAGCGAAGTGGCGGAGTGCGGTGAAGTTCTGTGCAGTATTCTTTGCGCGGTGTCGTGCTTCCAAGCTTAGGGAGCGAACACCGCGGTGAAGCCATTTCCTTGTCGTCCGGTCAGGCGAGTTTGGTTTGCCTCACCTTCTCCGAAAGTTGCCCTGGTATTATATACCCCACTAACTGCAATTTGTCCGAACTCACCTACTGCGAGTTCATAGAAGGCATTGGTTAACCCTTCCGAGCTTGGGCTGCGTACCCAATCCAAATCGCCACTCGGCTTATAGCGCGCGACGAACATGCCAGAAGTGGCTACAGGAGTAATCGTTGTTTCCTCTTCCTCTCCCTCGCCAAAGACAGTAGGACCGCTATATCGCCCAATAACGATAGCTCCGCCAGGAAGTATCGGATCGGCTGCAAGGGCAGATCCCGAGGCCTGTTCAGTGGTCTTTCCCCACAGCAATTGTCCGGCCGGATCGTAGCTAGCAACCAACATTCTAGCCGGACCTCTTAGTAGTTCTAATTGATTTGCTCCACTGCCCAAAGTCAGATCGCCAGTAAATCCACCGGTGATTTGAATACCAGCTTCGGACAGCGAAAAACCTCCGAGACCAACATTCCCCGAATACGTTAGCAACATCTTGCTATCGACAGCATTGCCGCTGGAGTCAAACTCGACTAGAGCGACACCAAGCTCGGAAGTTGTGAGGGTTGAATCGGGCCCAACAATTGTTGCCGTCAGTCCGTTTAGCGCAAGAAGCAAGCGGCCATTGATAGTGGCCAAGTATCCTCTATTGTGAGCACCTGGGAGCATGGAAACATGCTGAAAAACACCATCAGCCGAGTACCATGCGACAAAACATCGGCTACTAAATTTAGTATTCACCGCAAATTCCTCTGGGCCAATCCACTGCTTCTGCGCCGTTTCAGGCGCCCTTGAGTGGTCCACAGACTTCTCCCCGAGACAACCCAGATGATGATGATGATAGTAAATCACCAAAGCTATATCGTGGAGTTCCAGGAGGAACTACACAAAAGGCCATTTTGGCAAGAAAAGGAATTGCGAAACCGAGGGGAACTAAGATGGACATCAAATCCTTAGTAGACCATGTCAAGGGCAACGATTCCCAATCTGGAGTTACTTCCTGGACCACCAAACGAAAACAAGCGTTGCGGTTTTCTGGCCGAGGAGGAACGATAATTGAAGTGGATCCCGCTACAGTGGTAGATAGAGTTGTCCGAAATCCCCTACCGTCCCGCTATCCAGAAGAACATGAAGTATTATTAAAGGGAACGATAATAGGGAAACCGACAAAACCATGACTTTAAAACAGTCAGACTTACACTTGTTAGCCAAGGAGTTCGCTAAAGATAACAGAACTCCGATGTGGGTTGTCAGACGACTTGTTCAAACTCCAATTAGCGAGATTGAGATTGAGTACCACACTTTCGCTAAGTCCTATACGGACTTCTTGCTGGAGCAGATAGAACTACAGCCTCGTGGCCCCGAATGGACAAAAGTATTGGCTAGTCGGTACCACGCTTTTCAACCCGTGGTTGGGCAGTTGTTGCTTCGTGTCGATGCCAAAAATGGAGACGATGATTTTGTTGGGCACATAAGAGTCCTGGATTCAGAAATTATTCATATCGAGTACTTCGAAAACAATCGGACTTATACTTCTTAGCCAACAACCGCAGGCGCTGCCGACCTGGTTGTCCGAAGATATCCCCTCCCTGATTGATTTGGGCATCTCCGCGCAGATTGGCTGTACTCCCCGAATTCGAACCCCTGAAATTAGTTTCGAAATTTGCGCAACTGCTGACCGCTTTTTTCGATAACGTCTCCTAGATCCTGGTCCTTCTTAGCTCCAAAATCCAAACCTGATGCTATTGAGCCTTTTTCCTTTGATATTGCTCGACAAGAGCGTCAACTGTTTCAATTATCTTTCGTTGTTGTGACCGCGGTAGATCTCGGACACTTTCAAAAACACGCTGTACTTCTCCGACAGGGCTGGCGCGTTTTGTAATCGTCAAATTTTCGCTATGGATGAGATCTTGGATGCGAACCCCGAGCACTTTCGCCATCTTCGGCAACAGATCAGATTTGGTTGGTTTGTCGCTCCATTCCCAAAACGTAAACAATAAAAGGACAAACAATAAAAGGACAGTCACTTTAACCCTGAACAAAAACAATAAAAGGACAGTCACTTTAACCCTGAACAATAAAAGGACAGTCACTTTAACCCTGACAACTCATCCGCGACAAGCGACTCTCCCTCATGACCACCGCTCGCCGTGAACAAATCGACCTCTCGGTGACGCCGTACTACCACTGCATGGCTCGCTGCGTCCGGCGGGCATTCTTGTGCGGCGAGGACTCGATGACGGGCAAGGACTTCAGTCACCGGAAGGAGTGGATTCGGAAGCGAATTCGGCATCTTGCGTCTATTTTCGCGATCGACGTTTGTGCATATGCGGTGATGAGCAAT
>JAESTW010000045.1 GCA_016763395.1 Kofleriaceae bacterium | reverse complement strand
GCGGCAAAGTCCCCGAACGAGAAAGTGGTTGGCGCTGACAAAAGCGATAACTCCGATGCCTCAAAATCGGACAAACATGCTGATGGAGAACACGGTGAGCATGCGGGAAAAGGTGAACACGCTGAAGAACACGCTCACGGTGGACACGGAGAAGAACACGCCCACGGCGCCGGCGGAGAACCTCTCGGACACCGATTTGAAGATGCGGACAAGTGGGCCAAACGATTCGACAAGAAGGGGCGGAAGTCTTGGCAGATGCCCAAAGAAGTTATTGCACGCATGAAAATCACCAAAGGCATGCGCGTCGCGGATATCGGTGCAGGAACGGGCTACTTTTTGCCTCATCTCTCCGCCGCCGTTGGTGAAAAAGGCAGCGTAGTCGGGCTGGACATCGAAAAAGACATGGTTCGCTACATGCGAGAACGCGCCAAGAAAGAGAAGCTGGGCAACGTCACTGCTGAAATCTCCGCAACCGATGATCCGGGCCTGGCACCGAGTTCACTGGACCGAGTACTTATCGTCAACACCTGGCACCACATTGCAGACCGAGTTGGATACGCCAAGAAGCTCGCTAAAGGGCTAGCCGAGGGAGGTACTGTGACGATCGTTGACTTTACAATGGAGGCAAAGCACGGTCCGAAAAAGTCTCATCGCCTACTTCCCGACTCCATCGTAAAAGAGCTCAAGGCCGCCGGACTGAGCGCTGAGATCATCACTGAAAAGTTGCCAGATCAATACATCGTCGTCGGTAGCAAGTAGTGTCCGAGCGGGCAAGACTAGCGGGGACGCGTGTACTACTTGCCACGCCAAGGGTAGAAGACAAAGGCAATTCCGTCGTCTACCAGTTGCTGGTGCCCTTGCGCGAGGCTGGTGTTGACGTGGGAATTGTAGAGCTTGACCACAGCGCCAGTGACCCCGAACTCACGGACGAATTTCGGACAGAAATCGATTCCTTTAGCAGCAATCCGCAGGAGATTGTGATTGGTGGTTTCTCGCTCGGGGCCAGGATCGCAATGGAAATTGCGCCAAGTGTCCGGCCACTCGCGCTACTCGCTTTCTCGTTTCCGGCGCACAAACGTGGGCAGCCGCAAGCTACGCACGGGTTGCAGGCTTTGCGTCTCGTGCAATGCCCAACTCTCATCGTACAAGGAGAGCGGGATTCCCACGGGAGCAGAACAGAGATGCGTGGCTACGCGCCTTTACCCGAGTTCGTGGAGACCTTCTGGTTAGAAGATGCCAACCACCAATGGCTGCCAAAGCAAAGCTCTCCTCATACGCAGGAGCAGCATTTGCAAAGCGCAGCGTCGGCCGTATTGCTATTTCTCGGCAAGTTGCTATCACACCAATAATGACTGCTGCAGAAGATGGGCGCTCCCCGATTCACGACCAGGGCTTTTCCTATCTGCCGCATTTCATCAGCATTGCCGAGTCCGAAGAACTTATTGCCTACTTTGGTAGCCGGCGTCCTCTCTGGGAGCAGCGGCATCATGCTAGCCAAGCCGAACGCGGCCAAGGAAGCAAGAGCGGAAGCAAGAGACGGCTAACTCGTCCGGTGTACTGGCTGGGCGCTTGGCAGTTCGCCTCCCTCGGCTATTACGCCGAACCGGACTACCGAGAACATCGCTGTCTTCGCGCCGAGCCCTTCCCACAGGTCATGTCCGACATATTGGAGAGATTGGTGGATGAACTCGGTGAATACCACGAGCATGCAAGGATGCCCAATACCTGCCTGATCAATTATTATGGTCGAGAAGTTGGGTTAGGAGTCCCTCGTGACTATGCCCGCTTGCGCATGCATCGCGATGGCGAGCCCGGCCCCGTCATCATGTTTAACATCGGACAAGCAGGGTTACTGGAGTTCTTAGACCCAGACAAATCACCCGACCCCGAATTGCGGCTATGGAATAGGCATCGCGCGGTGACCATTATCAGCGGTCCCGAGTACAAAGACAGGCTCTACCACCGAGTCGTGCAAGTGCGCACCGGCTCGAAACCTGAGATGCAATGCCTCTTGGACAACTTCGAACTCCGCCGTGTGAGTGTTTCCTTCAGGCATGTCCCCGAAGATCTAATCGAAAACATGCACGAGTTTCCGGAATCTTCCCAGGACATCATCGCGCCCTATGTCGCCTCACTGGCACGGGAGTCAGAGCATTTCCGTACACAACTTCGACGACGATCCGACTAAGATCCCCGGACTACGACTAGTACGCTCTTACACGGGCTGGGGCGTCGCCACGGTAGAGTCCGCGAGTGGTACCAATAACGGGGTCCACGATAATGCCCGGCTCGTCATTGCCCAGGCCACCGTTGTCCGGTTCTTCACCGAAGCTGGCAACTACCAATGTATCTCTATCGACAGTAAGCAAACATCTATCTCGTCCGATGCAGTCCTCTGCCCAGCCGCCAACAGGAAATGCGGAGAAGTCTCCCTCGATGACAAGCTCGGTTCCACTTGGAAAATCGTAAGAACAAAGTGGCCGCGCATCAGTACATTCCACAACCTGATCCGGGGTAACAATCGATATCTTACCGGGCCCAATTACCTCAAATTCGACCCTTACAGAATCAACATGAACGGGAAGTGTTGGGATTTCCTCATCGCCAGGCTCAAACTCTGCACCACATGCAGCGCTTGCCAAGAGAGGGAGAAGGAGGAGGAGTGAAGTTGTTTTTTGCATTGTGTTTGTCTTTCCGTTGTAAGTGACGCCCCCCGTATCGGTGTCCGTCCCGGGATGTTGCGTCGCAATTTCAAAAACTCGATTTTTCTGCCGCTGAAGGCCCGATTGGCTCAAATGCGTGAATCAGAATGATGAGTTACAGGCATTGCCTTCGTTTACATAAGTGGCCGGGAGAAAAGAATTGCACTCAGCGCCAGCAGTTTCTTTGCCCACGAAGAAGAGGCGCACTAACATTGCCAGATGCGTTCCATGCTCCCGCTCGCTTTCCTTTTCGCCGCATCCTGCGCCAGTACTTCTAATTCTGGCCTCGACGACATTGATATCGACGTGATGTGGGAGGAGGAGCCCGTACTCGCCAGCTCCGGCCCCGAAGCGACTCACGGCAGACGTGCCTCTGCTGCGCCAGTACTGCAGACCAACTTCTATCATCTTACATGGCAAGGTCAGCGTATCGGTGAAGCCAAAGAAGTGTTTCACAGAAGTGCAAACGGGATACGTCTCATCCGAAGTGAGGAAATACGAATAACTCGTAGTGGTGTTCCGGTCGACATTGAGACAGAAATCGTGATTCATGCCGACAGCCAATTGCGGGCGACTCGAGTTGAGCTGAATTCTCGAGCTGGCGCGGTAGAACGCAAGGGCCGAGCCATTCGCGCCGATGATGGCAGCTGGGTTATCTCCCTCGACGGGGAAAGCGTGCGCAAGGCTCCTGCCAATGCCGTACCACTTGAGCTTGTGCCCTATCTAGTGGCCCAACAAGGAACCCACTCGTTCAAGAGCAAAGTACTTTTGGCCGGCTATGGCTTTGCCGTAACCGATATGTACGTTGACCGCAAAGGCCGCACAGGCAAGGCAGTCTTGAAAACGAAATGGGGCGATATCGAAACTCATCTCAACATGAAGGGCAATGGCGATTTGGTGAGCACAGAAACTGGTGCCACTGGTTCTGTCCGGGTAAATGGAGACCGGTTCAACGAAAACTTCAACCGAGCAGAGCTACCGGAGTCCAGTACCATTCCAGTCCGAGGACGTGGTTCAGAACTTCTCGTTAGCAATGTATTCAGACAACCTCCTCCCGCCTTGCTCGGACAATCCGTTAGCTTGCGAAAAAACGGCTGGCGGATTCAATTCGATGCAAAGTCACAGGACGTCAGCCGACAAATTCGCAAGCTCGCGCGCGAGGTCGATTCGCTTCTGAGCGACTCTCATGATGCTCCAGGCGCTGGTGGTCATGACGCTCTCAGCCTTGGCCGAGGCGATTGTACGGCTCATGCAACCCTCTTTGTCGATATGGCGACGGAATTGGGTATCGAAACCAAGCTTGTTACAGGCTATCGGATCGATGACAACAAACTAGTCCGACACCGATGGGTCGTTGTGAAGCAAGGTACCAAATGGATTCAAGTGGACCCAACATTCGGCGAGGCGCCTGTCAAACCGGGGCATCACTTGGCGCTTGCAATCCATGGAGACAGCACTGCTCAAATCGCGATCGTCGATGAAGCAGTCTTCCTGGGGCTTGCCAAGGCACGCGCCCGGTGGACAACGGATGCTATATAGCGCCTATGCCGAGTAAGCTCAAAACCCTGGCCGTACTAGCTCTTTCCCTGGTTGCTTGTGGCGAGGATTCGCCCGCTGGCGAAGTCGATGCAGCGCCCCTAGCCGATGCGGCAGTCCTAGTGGATGCAGCGCTGGCCGATGCAAATACTTCAGGCTGTACCTACAGTGGATTTTCTGCGGAACAAGAGATCGTCGAGAGAGATACTGCCCCCGACGTCAACGTCCTTTTTTATACTGGCCGTGCCGGACAAGCTCCTGAGGCTCAACATATGAGCATGGATTTCTACTTCACTCTTGGAGCAACAGATGGCCCGCACACGGTGACCTTTGATGGCGAGAATCTCTCGACCTGTCACAGTTGTTTTCTTGTCCGCCGAAAGTGTGGAGCGACTAGCTGCATCAGCGGACAAATATTCCTCGCCCAGGAGGGTACCGCCGAATTCACAGAACTTGGCGCCGCCGGCGAGCGTATGAAGGGCACGATTCGAAACGCTGTACTTGCAGAAGTGACGATTGAGTCCGGCCTAACCACAGTTCTCGTTCCTGGCGGCGAGACCTGGTGCATTGATGACCTTGCCATCGACGTGCAAGTTGGAGCCTCCAACTAACCGTGAACAGTATACTCGAGAACCTAGAGAAGATTCCGAACTACCCGGTGTTGTTCTCCTCTCTGATCCTAGTAGGCGCCTTCCTCTTGGCGTGGCTTATAGAATTTGTCTTATGGCGTTTCTTAGCAGCTGCCGCCCGCAAAACTCAAAACGTACTCGATGACAAAATCATCGCTTGCTTGCGCCGTCCGATCTTCTACAGCATTGTCTTTTACGGAACATCATGGGCAGTGGAGCCCTTGGAGCTCCACGTAGATGCGATATTCGCCCTCTATGGCGTTCTCAAAACGGCAACCGTCATTATCTGGACAAGCGTGGCGTTCAAGATCGGCGGATTGGCGCTGGAGAGTCTAAGCCACGCAGCCCAACAAGACTCCCTCCTGCAAAAGAGCACGCTTCCGCTTTTCACGATGCTCTTGCGGGCAACAACCTTTGGCATCGCTGTCTACTTTCTCTTTCTCGCCTGGGACATCAATGTCACCGCATGGCTAGCCTCCGCGGGAATCATCGGTTTGGCGGTTGGTTTTGCTGCACAGGACACATTGGCCAACCTCTTTGCAGGCATCTTTATCATTGCCGATGCTCCCTACCGGTTGGGCGATTATATCGTCCTTGAAGATGGTATTCGTGGTCGGGTAACGCAGATCGGCTTTCGCTCAACACGCCTGCTCACCTTGGACGACATTGAAGTCACGATTCCGAACTCAGTGATTGGTGGTGCGAAAATCACCAATGAGGTTGGAGGCCCGGACGTTAGGCATCGCATATCAGTCGCTGTCGACGCGGCATACGGTTCGGATGTAGATCTTGTCCGCAGCGTACTTCTGGGCTGCGTCGACGACATTGCGGGAATCAGTGAGTCACCACTGCCAATCACCCGTTTCCTGGCGTTTGGAGCGTCTGGGCTCTCTTTTGTGCTAATGGTCTGGATTGAAGATGCCTCCAAACGCGACGTGATCTTGGATATACTGCACGAACGTGTTTACAAGGCGTTCAACGCAGCCGGACTTGAGATCCCCTACAGCAAACACGATCTCTACATCAAAGAGATGCCCGCTTCTTTCATGGCTCAAGGCGAAGGCGCCTCGGCCAGCCTGAGAATGCAAGCGAAGCCCTCTACTTAAACAAATATTGTGCAAGATCCCCTAATTTGAGTGTGCTACGCTGCCGCTCAGCTCATGCTCATTCGACAATCTTGGAAACTCACCCTCGCTATCGTCCTTGCGATTCCCGCGACTGCTCCCACCATTGTGCAAGCAGATCCGCCCGTCGAGCCAGCCAAATCCGGTGAATCGGCGCCCGCTGTCCGAGCGATACCGGGAGTCAATGTGACCTCCGGGTTGCAAAGAGGGCAACAGGGTTCGGACAAAAGAAGTACAGCGACTCGCAGAGCCAAGCCGGTACAAGCGAAGACGGTACAGCCTAAGCCCGTACAGCCTAAACCCGTACATCCGATGGCAGGAAAACTCCAGGAACAAATCGATCGCTCCCTAAAACAAAGCGGACGAATTGCAGAACATGCAGAGCGCCTTGAGCGAGCCATCCGTCGGTCGGCCAATGCTAGGCTTCTGGCCGATTCACTTGGACGCCAACTCTCACAGAACCCTGCCTTGGGAAAAGAGCGGAAAACCGTACTCGGACGTGCGCTGGCCCGGGCGACTGAAGAGTCGCTGCCCGTTCATGAGCGTAGAAAGAACCACAAAGAAGCGCAGCGTACGCTCCTTCGAAGTGCCGGAGTTGGTCTTGAGATTCAGATCCCACCAGAGCTAGTGGGCAAGTTCCGTAAACACAATCAACGGGTCGCGATGCTCCACCGAATACTCTTCATCGCGGCGCAAGCTGATGATTACAAGAGCGTAGAAAAAGCGGAGAAACTGCTAG
>JAESTW010000486.1 GCA_016763395.1 Kofleriaceae bacterium | reverse complement strand
TCACCATCGACAGCACCGCCCCGATTGGAAAATGGCAAGTCTATTTAGACGCCAAAACGGGAGAGCGTGTGGCCAAAGAACAGGTGCTGCGCTTTGGATCCGGTACTGTTGAATTCCACGTCCCGCGTCGTCATCCCCTGGGTGAGCGAGCCACCTTCCCCGCTCTTGACTTGGATGTAAACGTCGATGGAAAAGCACAATCGACCAATGCCGCTGGCCAACTCTCTTGGCAGGGCATAGCCGCGGTCAACGTAAGCTCGGCCGTTACAGGCCCACTCATCGACGTTTCCAGTGTCTCAGGCGCCCCCTTTGCGGTCAATTTCGTTCTCGCCGACGATGGTACCAGTGTCCTCGAAAGCATAGAAGATGAAGTGGCAGAAGCGCAACTCGCGACTTTCATTCACGCCCGGATCGTCAAGGATTATGTCCGAAACATCAATCCCAACCTGGCTTGGCTCGACACCCAGCTGCCAGTCCGGGTCAACATCGAAGACGACTGCAACGCCTTTAGCGACGGCAACTCCATTAACTTTTTCCTCTCGTCCGGCCAGTGCGCCAACACCGCGCTCCTGGCAGACGTTGTCTATCACGAGTTCGGACACTCCATGCACTCCAACTCAATCATCGAGGGAGTGGGGGCATTTGACGGTGCTTTCAGTGAGGGACTCAGTGACTACCTGGCGGCCACCATCACAGGTGATCCCGCAATGGGAGTGGGCTTTTTCAAAGACGAGTCCCCCTTGCGCCATATCGACCCTCTCGACAAAGAACACGTCTGGCCGGACGACGTTGCTGAAATTCACTTTACCGGAATTATTTTCGCCGGAGCAATGTGGGACTTGCGCAAAATCTTTGTTGAAAAGTTCGGTCAAGAGTTAGGCGTGGAAATGGCCGACCGCTACTACTATGGCGCGGTACAGCGAGCGTCCAACATTCCAGCTACCTACGTCGAAATTCTCTTAGAGGACGATGATGATGGCAACCTGAGCAATGGAACTCCCAATATCTGTGACATCAACTCTGTCTTTGGCGCGCACGGACTTCGCCTGGTAAACATCGAATCCGGCAACCTCAGCGTGGTTGGCCCCGAGATGGACGGCTACCAAGTCGAGCTCAAAGTTCTCGACCTCGTCCCCCAGTGTCCGGGTGATTCCGTATCTAGCGCGACGATCAACTGGCAGCTGCGAGACGACAATACCCCCACCGACCCGGTGGCAATGACACAAAGCGGAGAACTCTACACCGGAGTGATTCCCCGTGCAGCCGAAGGCGATGTCGTTCGCTATCGTCTCACTGTTGAGTTTGCAGATGGCAGTAAGAAGACCTATCCAGAGAACCTAGGAGATCCGTACTACGAATTCTACATTGGTGAGGTCGTAGAGCTGTTTTGTACCGACTTTGAAAACGACCCTTTTGCCAATGGCTGGACTCATGCATTGGCCGCCGGTAGTGGAGAAGGCGCAGATGACTGGAGTTGGGGCGCGCCCAACGCTCCCCGCGCGAGCTTTGATCCCCAGGCCGCGTACTCCGGAAACTCGGTGGTCGGCAATGACCTCGGAGGAGAACTTCGAAACGGGAGTTACCAATCCTCGATAACCAATTATCTGCTCTCACCAACCATAGAAATTGGTGACTACAGTGATGTCCGACTGCAATATAGGCGCTGGCTAAATGTAGAAGATGGATTTTTTGACAAGGCGACCATCTACTCCAACAACCAACCGGTGTGGACGAATTTCAATTCGGACAATGACAGCCAAAGTACAATCCACCACACCGACCGCGAGTGGCGTTTCCACGATGTCTCATTGATTGGCACGCCGGTAGCCCAGCAAATCCAGATCATGTTTGAACTGAAAACTGACCAGGGCTTAGAGCTGGGTGGTTGGAACATTGACGACTTTTGTATTGTTGCCAACCAAAACTCAGTGTGCGGAGACTCACGGCTCTATGGCCCCGAGGAATGTGACGAAGGTGGTGCTAACTCCGACACAGAGCCCAACGCCTGCCGAACCAGTTGCCTGGCCCCAAGCTGCGGAGATGGCGTAGTCGACTCGGGCGAAACTTGTGACGATGGCAACACTGAGGACGGCGATCGCTGTAGCAACTCCTGTTTACTACCTGGTGGCAGCGAAAATACCGGGGATTGTGGTTGCACAGTGGGTGCTTACAGACCTTGGACCAAGGGAAATTCCCTGCTGCTATTGCTGGCATTCATGGGATTCTGGGCTGTGCGACGCCGCCGCCGCCAGCAATAACCTTGCGCGCTTAGGACTCCTTAGCCCTTTAATTCCAGCAAGCTGACTGCTAAGATTGAATGCTTACCTTGTCCGATACCGAGAAATGGCGCGATCAGCGCGAGCGACGATTTGAGCTGTCCCGCCCTGATGCACAACAAGTCCTTACCGTACTGGGTGCAAATATCCCTGTGGTCACCTACAAAGGCGGCCCGGCGACAACCCTAGTTGTAACGATCTACTTTGATACTGCAAATGGCCACTATCTAAAGCGAGCGCAACGTGGTGACGGCAGTGTTATTAAAGTCCGAGCTAGAGAGTACTTCTCAGTAAGCGATGACGACCAGCGTAAAATCATCGACCGCTTGTCCGAGTGCTACTTGGAAAAGAAACAGCGGATTGGCTCTATACGGAACAAGGAGCGCGCTCGTATTTCCAAGGCCGAGTTGGGACCTATCATCAATCACACGGTTTCGCTGCCCGAGAACTGCGAGTTTTTGCGCGATGAGATTGATGAGCAAGACCTCCAGCCGGCACTCATCAGCATGTACGAACGCCGAGTATGGGGCCGTGGCGATCTGAGGGTGACCTTGGATGAGCGGATTCGCTACTACAACCCCAGTGACAGAGTCTACGGCGACACCCTAGCTGCGTGCTCTCCTGACCCGTGCTCTCCTGGCCTCCTCGGCGCTCCTGCCGCACTGGGGCCAAAGCGTATTCTCGAAGTGAAGCACAGCGCGCAAATCGCGACCGCTTCTTGGTTGACCGACCTACTTTCCACGCTTCCTGAAGCCCTAGGGTTTTCCAAGTTTATCGACGGCATGGCCGCACTAAAACAGGGCAATAGAACGCGCTCGTCCCTAACCCGACCGGTCTATTCCATTCCCGACTACTAAAGCGGGTTCATTCCCCAATACAAAAGGCTCGCCTGATGCGAATACTGATACCACTTTGCACTAGCCTACTTTGGGCTTGTAGTCCTTCCGCACAAGTAAAAAGCACGACTCCAATCGCGAGTTTACAATCCTATCAAGTTGCGCTGGTTCGAGTAGCGGCAGCTCCTGGCCTCGAGTACTACACACCGGTATTGGAGTTCTCCGCTGCCGAAGCAATTCTCAGCAAGTGCAGTTTTGTCCGAGTCGTCGGCCCGACGCAAATCGCAAACTTGCGACCAGACCTTATCGTCGACTTGACCATCCGCAACACCGCTCGAGGCGGAAGCGGTTATATTACTAATCCCAACCTGGCAGTCGTCGATGTGACCATGGTTCTCTCAGACGGCCAGGACGAGTCGCTTCTAGGCTCCACCGAGATTCAGGGAAAGTCGTCCGGTGTTGGCAACGGACAAGATCCAGAAAGCCAGGCCTTGGTCGCGGTAGCCAAGAGAGTGTCCGCCGTCTTGGCAAACTCCGGTGTTACGGACAGCGAATTGCCAGGGCAGAGCCCTCGGCTGAGCCACCTCTGCGGCAACCCGAGCCTGGAGAACCGGTGGTCACACCAGCAGATCTCGCATCAGCGGAGATGGCCAACGATGAGGGGAAGAAACTCTTTCGTGCGGCGGATATCGCTGGCGCCAAAGTGCACTTCACAAGAGCAACAACGCTGGTAGCCGACCCCCGATACTTCTTCAACCTTTGCCTGGCTCACGAAGGACTGTCCGAGTTAGACCAAGCCGTGCAGAGTTGCCAGCGAGTTCTACGTCTGAGTCCGACGCAAAGGCTGGCGGACAAAGCCACCCAGCGCTTAGAAATCATCGCGCAATCGCGATAGCTTCGAGCCGAGAAAGCCCGAAGCCATTAGAGTCCTTAGGCAGCGACCTTGTGCAGATGCACATCTGTCTGAGGGTATGGGATTGAGATCCCCTCTTTGTCAAAACGCAGCTTGACCGCTTCGTTGAAGTCCCATTTCACGGCCCAATAGTCCGCAGCCTTGACCCAGGGACGAACGATGAAGTTCACACTGGAATCTGCGAGTTCTCCCAAGGCAACAACAGCCGCTGGGTCTTTGAGGATGCGCTCATCGGCAGCAATAAGCTCTTCCAGAATCTCCTTGGTCTTCTTGATATCATCATCGTATCCGACACCAAAAACCATGTCGATCCGCCTGGTTTCCATTGCGCTCAAGTTTTCGATAGCGCCGCCGGCAATTTGTCCATTGGGTACGATGATCTTACGGTTGTCCGGGGTTAAGAGCACCGTATTGAACACTTCAATACCCGTCACTTTTCCTATGAAGCCCGCGGCATTGATAACGTCGCCAATTTTGTATGGACGGAAGAGGATTAACATCACGCCCGCGGCAAAGTTACCTAGGGTTCCTTGCAGGGCAAAGCCGATGGCCAAGCCTGCGGCACCGAGGATGGCAACCGCTGCTGTCGTTTGTACACCTAGCTGTTCGAGTGCCGCTATCACTACCACTGCCAGCAGAATGCCTTTGAGCAGGCTACAGAGAAAGCGCCGTAGAGAGTCGTCGAGCTTTCCTTCGGTAAAGCTACTGACCGCCTTAACGATCATATTGGCGACCATCTTGCCGATAATAAATACCGCGACAGCAAGCAGTATTCTCACACCGAAGGGATAGATGTGGGCGTTGGCGATGTAGTCCAAGTAGTCAGCAGAAAAAGCGAATTTCATAACGGATACCTTTAAGTCTCAGGGGAAACACAAGGCCGCAAAACGCAGCCACGGGCGAGGTAAACCCAGGACGCAGCACATTCAAGCTAACACTGGGGTAATTGGACTAAAATTCGGCCAAATGCCAAGCCGGCAATTCTTCGAGTGTCTCAAACAGAGCATCTGGCTTTGCCGCTCGCAGCTCATCGATGGTGCAAGAGCCGGCCGCAACCGCTAGCACTCGGACTCCGCAGGCTCTCGCCGCTTCAATGTCTCGCAAGGTATCGCCGACAACAACAAACTTCTCCACGGCAATCGGAGCACCGTGAATCGCGCTTCCTCGCTGAACGGCGGCCGAAACGAGTTCGCTTCGCTGTGCAGAATCACTTCCGTAGCCACCAAAACAGAAGTAATGACTGAGCCCGGCCCGCGCAAGCTTACTCTTTGCCGCTGATTCCACGTTGCCAGTTGCGATGCCCATTTGAGGCGAACGAATGACGAGAAAGTCCAGGCACTCCCGGGCAAATGGCATCAGACGAAATCCCGGTGAACTCGCGAGTTCCTCGGGTAACTCGCTCAGGTAGGCCTCTTGCATCGAGTCGACTTCGGAGCGCGAGAGCTCTCGTCCGAGTTTGGCAATGGCGCATTCCTGAAAAATCATGTCATCGGTTTTCCCGCCAGGCGAAACCGAATCCATCGCGCCCTCGACTTCAAACCGCCTCTCGAACACTCGATTGATGACTCGCGATCCTGCTCCACCGGACAAAAGCAAGGTGCCGTCAATATCAAACAGGTACATTGTTAGTCCTCAGCTGTGCGGGCAAAGCTGGTTATCTCTACCAGGAGTTCCAAGAGCTCTAATAAATCGTCCGGATCAGCCTGACCTGTCCGAAATGCAAGTGCCGTGATTGGTATTGGACGATCGAGAGGAGCCCCTCTTCCAGGGTACACCTGAAAACGCAAACTGCCTTCTGGCCAGATGGCCATCCAGCCGCGGACCTGATGCTGAATGCGCGAAACCATCGATTCGCTTAAGAGTTTTTCGCTGAGTGATGCAGTGTCGAGAATACGGTAGCGTGTGAGGCACTCCTCCCCTTTACGCTTCCACTCTTTCCCAGTACAGGATGGTGGAGACGGGTGAACGATTCCCAGGCGTGATGCCCGTTTGCTGTGTAAGGTCCAAATCGGCGGGCCCGTCGTATCGCCATCGCCACAACGCACATCGACTCCAACAATGGCCCCAGAAACTCGCTCTATGGTCACCTTGACGGTGACCTCATCCCGAGAGAAGACAAAATGCGAACGACTCTGTCCGGCTTCACCGGCAATGGTTATTACCGCCCCTTTGTCCATGCCTGCCTCATCGGCGCCCGATCGCGAGCGAAGAACTCGCAATACCGATTCCAGGTACTGCTGCCAACTCTCGTCCTCAATTGCGGGGACGGTTGGTGTAATTCGCTGGTCTTCTTCGGCGGCAAGCTCAGGCCGAGCCTTGGCAATCGTAATTAACCCGACAATTCCCAACAAATACTGAAGCGGCCACTCGAAGGCATAGCCGCCAAGTACGATAAGAGAAAGCCCTACCCCAATGTTTCGGCGAGCCTCAGAGGGAGCACTCAGTGTGTTGACCAAGGTCCATGCCACTGCCGATAGAGCGAGCAAACACAGAGCGATGAGGCTACTGGGGGCGCCCGAACCAAAAGAAATTCCCAACCCGTACTGAGCTAGCTCCATCGCCTTGATGTAATCCTGGCGCACTAACACAGCGCAGAAAACGCCAACAAATCCCGCTGCAAGAAGTGGTAGGAGCCGAGCTGCACGCAAAAAGAAGGGCCGTGCGCCCAAAACGTAGGGAATCGTGAGAGCGGCGAGAAGTACCATCCAGCGCCCCATGGCTTCTACCTCATCGGTGAGCCCGTTCCACAGTGCTTCTTCACCACCTATATAACGAACCGAGAAAGGAGCGTAGTAGTGAAACACCAAGGGCATCGCCAAGACCAAGAGGCCGAGGCGAATTCCGAGCTCGCCTTTGGTTAGAAGTTCTCGAAGAACAAGGAGGACCACGGCGAAAACAAAACTGCCTTCTAGCAAAAAGGTGACACGAGCGGATGGAAGGGTGACGATACTCCATATGCTGAGCGCCAAAAAAACCACAGCCACGGGGATGAGTAGCCAGGTGAGAACATCAGTGAGCCCGCTGCGCTGCTCGTTTTCGACCTTTTGCTTCACGAGTTGCCAAAGCTGATGGGCAAGTACACCGAGAGCCATCGCCGAAGCGAAGTAATAGAGAAAAAGTCCGAGGTAGGTGAGTGCGGCGTGCCAGCCAGGCGGCGCAACATCAGCCGGCGGCCGGAGCACGGGCACGAGCAGGCGATACACCATCATTTCTGCGACTGCGACCAAGGCGAGCAGCCTGGGCAGATGAAAATGAAATCGCTGCGGCATTCGGAGCAAAACCCTAACCACAACGGCGGGTGCAATCAAGGTCCCAAGCTTTTTCCATGGCGCCAAGCCGCGATGATCTGCGCATTGACTGTTGCATTGGGTGCTACAGGCGTCGCGCTCGCGGAGAATGCGGACTCGGCTGCCCCACCGGCGGCCCCCGCAGCGGCAGTAGTTGCACAAAAGCTCGGTCCCTTAATTCTAATTGACCCGGGCCACGGCGGAACAAACTCTGGTGCACCCAGCATTCGCCCCGATCTATTTGAAAAACATATCACGCTGGCAATGGCTGAAACCCTTCGCGACGAGCTCGAAAGCATGGGCTTTGATGTCCGGCTCACACGCACTCAAGATATCTATCTGACTCTGCAGGAGCGCGGACGAATCGCCAACGAGATGGACGCGGACCTCTTTGTCAGTCTTCACGCCAACGCCAGTGAGAGCCACTCGCACTCCGGGTACGAGACTTTTATTCTCACGCCGGACGCCATTGATATCGATACTCGTGCCCTTCGGCAACAGTCCGGCCGTGTCCGAAATGGTGTAACGCCAGACACAGCGGCCTTACTCGACGATATTGAACGATCGACCACCCAACTTCCGGCAGCCAAATTGGCGGCTGCCATCCAAGACAACATGAGGAAGCTGCGCGGCAAAGCGGGCGATAGAGGTGTCCGGCAAGACTCGATGCACGTGCTATTGGGCGCCACCATGCCGGCCATCCTCGTCGAAGTAGGGTTTATCGATCATCCCATTGAGGGCGAGGAGCTGATGGACGCCGAGCTTCGCAGTGAAATCGTGCACGCGATCGCTCAGGCGATCGGTACGCACTCGCGGGTTTTAGCGGAGCGATAGCTGTCTGGCGTCGATAACTCGCTCCCCTAGCCTTTCGTGTTCAAAAGCGTCTAGACTGCGCACATGACACGTCCCGACGGAAGAATCCCTAACGAACTGCGCCCAACCTCGATAGAGCTGGGCTTTCAAAAATTTGCCGAGGGCTCCTCGCTTATCAAAAGTGGTGAAACCTGGGTCTTGTGCGCAGCCACAGTGGACGAAGGCGTGCCCTCCTTTATGCGCGACCGGACAGGTGGTTGGGTAACGGCGGAATACGCGATGTTGCCACGGGCGACGCATTCCCGCTCTCGGCGCAAGGCCAGCGGGCGAGACAAAGAGATACAGCGGCTCATCGGACGTTCACTGCGAGCGGCAGTGGACATGGAAGCGCTCGGACAGCGTACTCTGACGATCGATTGCGATGTTTTGCAAGCGGATGGCGGAACTCGGACGGCATCAATCACCGGCGCTTGGGTTGCGATGGCACTGGCTGTCGCCAAACTCAAGAAAGACGGCCTTATCGCGCAGGACGCTATTGTGCTAAGCGAGCCCATGGCTGCCATCTCGGTTGGTATAGTCGACGGAGAGGCTAGGCTCGACTTGCCGTACATCGAAGATGCCAACGCGGACGTCGACATGAACGTGGTAATGACTGAGTCTGGACGACTCATCGAGATTCAGGGAACGGCGGAGAAGGCCAGCTTCACCCGAAAGGAACTCGACGCCATGCTCGACTTGGCCCACAAAGGCATTACCGAACTCTGCGCCATCCAACGTGCATGTCTAAAGTAGGGTCGGACAAGCTGGTGCCGGAAAATCTGGCAACCGGCAGCGAGACGAAGGATGGGGGATCAATTGTCCTGCTCTTCGCCACACGGAACGCCGGCAAAGTCGCCGAGCTTGTCCAGCTCACTCAGGGAGTGTCCGGTCTCGAAGTGCGCTCCTTAAACGGCCTCGATCTAGCTGAAGTGGAAGAAACCGGGACCACCTTTTCCGCCAATGCTGCGATCAAAGCCCTCGCCGTCAGCCGGGCAACCGGCCTGCCCGCTCTCGCGGACGACAGCGGCCTCGAAGTCGATGCCCTTGATGGTGCGCCGGGAGTCTTCAGCGCGCGCTACGCTGGTGAGCAAGCCGATGACGCTGCCAACAACGAGAAGCTGCTTCGGGCGATGACTGGCGTTTCAGATCGCAGTGCACGTTTTCGCAGTGTTTTGGCCCTGGCCGATACCCAAGGCGCGCTTGGTGAAGAAGTTCTGCTGGCCGATGGAGCGTGTGAAGGGGAGATCACCACCGCGCTTCGAGGCGAAGGTGGATTCGGTTATGACCCGCTTTTCTACTTTCCAGCACTAGATGCGACCTTTGCGGAGATCGGAATAGGCCCTAAAAACGACCTTTCTCATCGCGCTCAAGCATTTTCTCGAATGTTACCGAAACTTATACGGTACTTCGGCTTGATAAATTCGAAGTAGCGATATAGTGTCCGCCTCGAATCCACAGTGATTCACGGGGCGTAGCGCAGTCTGGTAGCGCACCTGGTTTGGGACCAGGGAGTCGGAGGTTCGAATCCTCTCGCCCCGACTCGTTAGATCTCTTCTAGCTCCGCTAGAAGGCTGACCTTCTAAGATAGGTTGTCCTTCTTGAGATGTTGGTAGGCTGACCTTCTAAAGGTGGGTTGTCCTTCTTGAGACGTTAGTAGGCTGACCTTCTAAGGTAGGTTTTCCTTCTTGAGATGTTGGACGATTTGATTTTTTGAGGTAGTTATCTGTCTTGTAACGTGTGCAAGAAGATTGTTTTCTGCTACAATAGTTTTGCTTCTTGAGAGCTGCGGAGATTTGCTTCTCCTTTCTTAAGATTTTACCTTCTCACTCTGAGCGATGTTCTGGAGACTTTCGTTCTCGCTCATGAGAAGGCTTTTCTTCTTTCTACTGACTAAGAATCAGTATTCTTGTCGAATTAAGACATGAAAGTTGATTGTCTTTTTCCTTCACAAGAGGCTAAAAGACGCTTCGCAAGAAATTGCACCCATAGCTCAGCTGAATAGAGCAGGGGCCTTCTAAGCCCAAGGTCGCAGGTTTGAGTCCTGCTGGGTGCGCCACACACTGCGAGTTAGTAGAACTCGAGAGAGTTCCGCAGCTCGCTGAGCAACTGGGATTCGGCCTGCCAATCGCCACCCTGTCCGAGTTTCTGGATCGTCGCATTGAGTAGTGCTTGTCCAGGAACAGAGGCGAAACCTGGAAGTCGATCGGACATATTCGTCAGTATCGCCCGCTGGAGCTCTTGCGCGAGCGAATCAAATTCCGGCCATGGCAGCGCTAGATTTTGGCATTGCAGCGAGTAGGCCAAGCTTACCCAAGTCGACGCCGTCCGGTCGTGACCTAGCTCTGACAGTTGTTCAAAGGCGAGTCGCAAAAGGGAGGTAGCGGACTCATGCTCTTCCTGATGAATCAATAACAACCCTCGCGACTCCTGCAATAGGGCAATCGCCGTGGAGTTGTCGTGCGCTTGTTCAGCGCGAGTGAGGGCAACGATTGCCTGCTCACTCCTGCCAATAGACAGTTGTAAGTCCGCGCTCGTGATCTGTATTTCAACCGATTCAATCTCGTGCTCGGGCCAATTTTGCTCCAGGCCCAGCTCAAGCTCTTCGATTGCATCCTCAACCTGCCCCGTCGCCGCGAGCAGGTTTGCCAGGTCTCGACGCGCCAAAACTTGGTCCCAACCCTCCAATACCTCCACAGCAGAGCGCAACATATGCTCAGCCTCCTCAGATTCCCCTTGAGCAAGCCATTGTGCCGCTGCCCGTGCGCGCGCATTGGGACAGCGAAGATCTACCGTCTCACCCCGTGTAAGAGCCCAATATGTAACGAAAGCCACAAGAACTACAACAACTGCAATGATAAAATAGATAGCCATAACGAAAGCTCAAAGCGCACAATCTCTGCGCTGGGCGTTCTTAGCAAAAAACCTCTCCACTACGAGATCTTTCGTGCTAGTAAGCGCGGAAGATGTCCCAAACAGACCCATTCGAGCTCGTACCTGCCGGCCTAGGCCCCACCCTAGCAAAACAAGGTTTCGAGAAGCTAACTCAAGTCCAAGAAGCGGTGTTAGCCGACGGCTTGGCCGGACGCGACTTGCGAGTCATTTCGCAAACAGGCTCGGGTAAAACCGTTGCCATTGGATTGGTCTTGGCCGACGACTTGGTCGCTGCCGGGGCAGATGGTCCACGTTCTCGCGGCAAGGCCTTTCCACAAGTCTTGCTCATTGCGCCAACTCGAGAACTGGCTGCGCAACTTGGGGACGAGCTCGGTTGGCTGTATCGGCCACTGGGAAAATCCATCACCGTAGTAACGGGTGGAACCAACATCGGACTGGACTTTCAAAAGCTCAAGATGAACCCTGAGGTTTTGGTCGGAACTCCCGGACGCCTTTTCGATCACGTCAAACGCGGTTCTGTCGATCTCAGCCAAGTCCAAGCGGTAGTTCTCGACGAAGCGGACGAAATGCTCGATATGGGCTTCCGTGACGAGCTTGAGGGCATCCTTGAGTCCACGCCAACGGAACGCCGGACACACATGGTCTCGGCCACCTTCGCTCGGGAAGTTCTTGCCCTGGCCAAGCGTTACCAAAACGACGCTGTATCGGTACAGGGCTCTAACCCGCGTGAAGCCAATACCGACATTAGCCATGTTGCGTACACAATACGCATGGGCAATCGCCTCGACTCGCTGATCAACATCCTGCTGGCCGAGCCAGACCAAAGAACTCTAGTATTCGTTCGGACAAGAGTTTCGACCGCCAACTTGGCAACCGATTTGACCGCCGCCGGCTTCAAAGCATTCCCGCTCAACGGTGAGATGGGCCAACGCGAGCGTACTGCGACTCTAGACGCATTCCGTTCCGATAAAGTTCAACTGCTTATTGCGACCGACGTTGCTGCACGCGGACTCGACATTCAGAACGTCAATCGTATCGTGCACTTCGACTTGCCCGAGAACCACGAGGCATTCACACACAGAAGTGGACGAACCGGACGTGCTGGCGCCAAAGGCACAAGTGTCCTCTTTGTTCCACCCAACGCGCGGCGCAAAGTCGAGTACATTACCCGTGCTTCCAAGGTCAAACTCGAATGGAACGAGGTCCCAACTGTCCGGGACATTCGGACCTCTGCGGAAGCTCGATTGCTAGCGTCCTTTGAAGCGCTGGCCAAACCTGTAGTTTCAGAAGAAACCGCCGCATCGGACGACGGCGCTCAGGCTGAAGATGGGACAGAGGCACAGCAGCAGCAACCCGCACGCAAGGCTATCGACGAGAGACTACTGATCCTCGCCGAAAAACTTCTCGACGGCAAAGTGGCCACCGAGATCGTCGGTGAGTTACTCAGCCGAATAAACATCACTGGTCCTTGTGAACCGCGACATATTCAGGTGAACCGACACGATCGCTCATCCCGAGACTTGGGCGGACGAGGCCAGGATAGCCGACACGGTGGACGAGAGTTCGGACGTGGCGGACGAGATCGCGGCGGACGCGGAGACGATCGCGGTGGACGTGACTTCGGACGCGGTGGAGATCGTGGCGGACGCGGTGGAGATCGGGGTGGACGAGGCGAAGATCGAAGCGAAGCTCGAGGCGGAGATCGAGATTTCGGACGGGGTGGAGATCAAGGTCACCAGG
>JAESTW010000485.1 GCA_016763395.1 Kofleriaceae bacterium | reverse complement strand
TCTCAGAAGCTCATCCCACAGCGAGCGTTGAAATGATTCCCGGCGGCAAGGGCGCATTCATTGTTATCGGCGAGGGCCAAGAACTCTGGAACAAGTACGAGAGCGATAGATTTCCTGAGAACCATGAAATTCTCGATAAGCTCTCAAAATAGCCGGCCGAGCCCACAACGGTCCAGAGTATAAGCTTAGAACATTCCCTGTCCGGCCCGAAAGAGATAGTCGAATGCGCTGCGCTTTTTGTGGCAGCTTTCGCAGTCCTCCAAAACCCCCGCGCGAATGAGTTTGCCCTCAGCGCTGGTGGTTGCGTAGAGCCAGTCTCCACCCGAGGGATTGGCACCCTGCTCTTTCATCATCAGAAAGTACCCAGTGGTTTTATTGTCCGAGACTGTGAAGGTACGTTTTATTACCGCCGCACCGGGCTTAAGAGCAACCCCACCTTGGTACTCTTCTAGGCCGGACGAAACATAGGTGTAGTACTTTTCGCCCTCGCGATGCGTGCTCTCCGGTGCACCGCGCGGTCCACTGGGAACTGCTGCCGCGCACGGAGCTATTTTGTCGCGCGCGAACTCGGACACCTTGGCCCACTCACTCTCTCGCCCCATGGTTGATTGTGTGCGTGATGCGGCCAAGTCCTGCACGGACTCTGTTTGCGGAGCAGCTCTGTCCTCATCTACAATCAGGACAGGAGGACTGTCAGCGCTTGCTGCACCTGGTCTTGGTGCTGGCTCATTGCCATTGCCACAGCCCGAGAGAAAAACACCTAAAATCAACACGCCTACCAATCGCCCCATACCCATGACGCTATCACGGGATTTAAGCGCTCGTTTGGCAAGGCGAAGAAAAGCACGCAGGGAGCCCCGCGTGCCCTAAGGGCCAGCTTAGAGCCAGCGCAAGAATTCGAGGCCGAACATGACAGCGAAGCTCGTCTGAGGCTTGTCGACAGAACCTGCGGGAACCGATCCAATGCCCTGCTCGTCATCCACCGAGAAGAACCAATTCTGCAGTTCAATCTTTAGTGCAACAGTACTGGTCTCCGTCGCCCTGAAGCCGTAGCCAATACCCACTCGGGCGGTAATGGTCTTGTCGATTGAGAAGGCACAGTCGCCACCGCCGCACGTTGCATCGTCATCCTTTAGCAATCGCTCACGTGGCTTGCCATTGATGAGACCGAAGCTAGCGCCACCACTAAAGAAGGGGCCGACATAGCGGTAGTTCAATCCGTAACGCACACCAACATCGAGAACAGGGAATGACTTACCGCGAATTCCCCGCTCTTTATCGATTCGGAGAAAGCCATCGATTCCGAGTTTTGCGTCGACTGCGAATTTCTCCCAGGAGAGAAGAGCACCGCCACTCATTCGTATTATGCCAGTTAGATCTTGGTCGGAACCAGCTAGCAATCCGCCAGAGAAAACGATTTGCATCTCTTTTTTGAGCTTCTCTTTGGCAAGTAGCGTTTTGGCCTTTTTCTCTTCATCAGCCTTGGCGGTTTCTTGTGCCTTCTTCTCTTCGTCGATAACACGCTGCTTGCGGTCCTCTTCGTTTTGAATCGATTCTTCGAGTTCGAAGATACGGCCGTTGATGGCGTCTGTTGTTTTACCCTCTGGAACCTTGTCGACGTACTTGCGATAGGCCTCAATCGCCTTTTGGAGTTTATCGTAGTCGAGTGATGCCGTTCCATCTCGCTGATAGGCTTCACCGATTTTCACCTGAAGTTGAACATCGGGAAAGTTCTCATAGGCCTCTTCGAACTTTGAAACTGCTAGCGTGTAGTCTGCAGCTGCCAAGGCTACTGCACCCTCTTGGTAAAGTGCGGTTGCCTTCGCCTGTTTCTCAGCCGTCTCTTTCTCTTCGGCTGCCTTTTTCGCCGCCTTTTCCTCGTCGGTCATGGCGTCTTCCGCTGGCGCGTCTGCGTCTTGCGCAAACACTGGGCTCGCCGAACAAATCGCAAACGCGGCAAGCGCTCCGGCGAGTGGCAAAGTTAATCGAGAGGCTATGAGTGACGCGGGTTTCAACACAGCGGCAAATTAAACCGAACTAGAGGAGCGGTCAATCGCTGGCATCGAGGAAGCGAATGACTGTCTCTCGCACACTGCTGTATTGACACGGCAGGTCAATCGGAACATTGGCCAGTGAACTGCTGTCCACCCCTGCCAAATTGCCCTCATGGAAGCTGGTTTTGAACTCCCCGAACTTGAGTCCATTGGCCGTCGAAATCACCACCACCTGGTCATCAGGGCCGATTTCACCGCGTTTTATGAGCTTTTCTGCGGCTGCCAGAGCAACTCCCGTGTGTGGACAGCAAAACATGCCAGCCAGATCTGCTCGGGCGGCGGCATCTGCTAACTCCGATTCGCTTGCCTGCTCAACCACGCCTTGGTGTTTCTGCAAAACCGCTATCGCTTTGTCGCGACTGATTGGATTGCCGATGCGAATTGCCGAAGCAGCGGTGTCACTGGCAACAATCGCCTCGAAGTCTTTGAAATCATTTTTAAAACACCGATACAGAGGATTCGCATGCTCGGCCTGGGCGACACAGATTCGGGGGATCTTATCAATCAGCCCAATTTCACTCATCATGCGAAATCCAGCGCCGAGAGCCGAGACATTACCCAGATTCCCGCCCGGAATCACGATCCAATCGGGCACTTCATAGCCAAGTTGCTCGACAATCTCCAGTGCGACGGTTTTTTGGCCCTCCAAACGCAGAGAGTTCATCGAGTTGGCCAAGTACACGCCATCCCGGTCGGCAAGCTCAGCGACCAGCGCCATGCAGCCATCAAAATCTGTATCGACAGCAAGGACCAGCGCGCCGTTTGCTAGGGGTTGCACAAGTTGAGCGGTGGAGATCTTCCCCTTGGGTAAAATAACCACCGCTTGCAAGCCCGCAGAGGCCGCATAGGCCGAGAGAGCGGCCGAGGTATCCCCAGTTGAGGCACAGGCAATCGCAGGGATACGAGCGCCATCGGCAACCATCTGGGCAACGCTAGACACCAGCACAGTCATACCGAGGTCTTTAAAGGAACCGGTATGGGACAATCCGCATTGCTTGATCCAGAAATCTTCGACGCCTAGCGATTTACCGTAACGGGGCAAATGCTGAAGCGGGGAATTCCCTTCGGACAAGCTGACGATGTTCTCATCTCGAATGTGTGGAGCGACGAGCTCTCGCTTGCTCCAGACGCCCGAGTTGTACGGCGAGCGCAGTATTGCCGCGCGCTTGGCAAAGAGCGACTTCCATTCTTCGGGAGAGCGAGTTTGCAGTGCGGTGCTATCGTGCTCGACTTCGAGTAAATCGCCACAGCTCGGACAGCGGTACAAAACCTCGTGCAAGGGAAAGCGCGCAGAACAGCCAGAGATACAGCGAAATTGTGCGGAATAGGGCATATGATTTAGTCTTGGGGCTACTTTTCGGGTTTGGCTTTTAGAATTACCTGGTCGCCTTTGACAACCACGTCAAACTTCACCCCTGTTGCGTTGTACTGTTTTAGAATCGAGGGCGCCTGTTTGTTGAGGCTGCGCATCAGGCGGTCGTAGTTGAGTTTGGAAGTATCTTGTCCGACAAGCTCACGTGCCTTCTTGTAGCTCCTAAACAAGGTTTGTGCTTCTTTTACTGACATGCCCGGTGGCGGTGCACTCGGCCGCTCCGTGGGCAGACGCCTCGATGGCGCCGGACGTGCCGTTGCTGGCGCTCTCGGAATCGGTGGTGCCTTGCTCACTCGCGCCCTCGGTGGAACGACTGGCGGCCCCGGACGAGAAGCACTCGGACGAGAAGCACTCGGACGAGACACTCCCGGATGCGGAGTTGCCAGGCGTGACAACGGTGGAGTTGGTCCAGGAGGAGTTGGCGCCGGTTGGTCCTGATTGGTGATGTCGTCAAAGAGCTGATCGATATCGGTGTCCAACTGGTTACGAGAAGAACTCTTGCTACTCTCGGCCGGTTTCTGCATCTCCGCAAAGAGCGAATCCAAATCCAAGTTGTCTAGATCATCACCGGCATCAGACTGTGCTCGTTCTTGCGCTTATTCGTTCGAACCTTGCCACTCTCCAGCAGTTCGTGTTCGCGTCCTTCTTGGCGCTTTGCTTGCTCGGCGACAACCGCTCGATCTCGAAGAATTCGCTCGCGCATTCGCTTCGGCATTTTGGCCAAGAGCTCTTCGGGAACATCCTTGCCCAAACGTACGGCGTCTCTGCCCAGCTTGGCGATATCCCGGATATAGCTGCCATTTTCGATCTGCCGCATGGTGCGCTTCCAGTAGGTATTGTAGGAAGCGAATTTCTGGCTGAGAGTCGTAAAACGAAAACGCATACCAGTATTGGCGATATGAGCTTGCGTCAGCGAGCGAACCTTACGTTCAAGCTCAAGCTGCAGTTGATACGGCGGTCGTTTTTGGATTCCCAAAAAGTACTGTTCAAACATGACCTTACATCGATCTACTCGTTTTTGCAGGTCGTCGAGAAGCTCCCCGATCTCGGTCGAGCTCATTGCTTCTTTTCGATTTTGGGCACGTGACGCCACGGACTTTAACAAGGGTACCAGACATGGTAGACCGGCGGCAGTTCTGCGGTACGCAGATCGCCAATAAAACCTGTTCGCTTTCTCGGCTCATCTCAACTCCAAGCCATGTCGGTACTATACTTCTTGATTCTCGTTGGAGTGCTTGTGGTGATCCACGAGCTCGGGCATTTTATTGCCGCCAAACTTCTAAATTTCAAAGTGATTCGATTCTCCTTTGGTTTTGGTCAGCCACTCCTGCGATTTCGCGGTCCAGAGACTGAATACCAAATCGCCCTCTTTCCTTTAGGTGGCTACGTTCGAATCTTGGGGGAAGATCCCAACGACGAAATCCCCGAGGAGTTGGCCTCGCGTGCCTTCAACAACAAACCACTGTGGCAGCGTATCATCGTCGTTCTCGCCGGGCCTCTAGCAAACTTTTGTTTGCCCATTGTCATCTACTTTGTCGCCTTTGCAGGTGACACCGAACTGCCGTCTTCGGTGGTCGGTGACGTGTTGCGGGATACACCCGCGGACAGGGCAGGCATTGAGCCAGGCGATCGAATCGTTTCGATCAATGGAGACAATACTCGGTACTGGCACGACGTTGAACAAATGGTTCACGCCAATATCGGCAAGGAACTGAAGTTCAAAGTCAGACGCGGAGAGACCAGCTTCGAACGCTACCTAACTCCTATTGAGTACAGGCGCCGCCGCGACGAAGGACCATCGGCCAGGCACGGACTTATTGGTATCACCCAAGCGCCCTTTTTGCCGCAGATAGGAGTCATCGATCCGACTTCGCCAGCCGGACAAGCAGGGCTTAAAACCGGTGACCTCATTCTCAGTATCGACGGAACTGCCATCTATACTTGGCGCAACCTGAGAGATACGGTCAACCGGCGTCCCAGGCGTATGAACATCACCTATGTTCGCGGACAAGAACACAGCTCTCTCGGTGTCAAATTGCTGGAGCCCAGACACGCAGAACTTATCGCACGCAGCGAAGTTGATACCAATGGCAAGCGCCTTACGATCCACGGTCTCAGCCCAGCGGAGATGTTTGTATCGTCGGTAGAAGAGAGTTCGCCTGCTGACATCTGCGGACTGCGTCCGGGTGATCTAATTACAACACTGGATGATAAGCCAATTCACCACTGGATGGTACTGCAGCGGTCCCTACAAGGACGCCCCGATCGTGAGTGGCGACTGCGCTGGAAACGCACCGTGAACGGCAAGGTCGTCGACATGAGCGGCACAGTCAGGCAAATTGTCCGAAGCGAGGCTGACGAGTACAACAACTCCGCCCAGGTGTTAATCTTTGGTGCATACAGCGATTTTGAGCGAGGGGAGCCAACTATGATCGCTATCGATGGCCCCATTCGCTACGCCGCATCGCGAGCTGTGCAACATGGCCTCAAAGCTATCGGCGTAATGTCCGCTAGTTTCTTCTCTGTTCTCCGAGGGCAATCCCCAAGCGATGAACTCGGCGGCCCCATTATGATGTTTCGCGTCGCCTCGGTTTCCGGTGCCAAAGGTTGGGAACCTCTCTTCCTGCTGATCGCTCTGGTTTCCATCAGTGTCGGACTCATCAATCTACTCCCCATCCCTGTCCTCGACGGCGGACACCTCTTGCTCTTCGTGGTGGAAGCGTTTCGCCGACAACCACTCGACTTGAGTACACGGGCCAAGATCAACATTGTTGGGCTGGTCCTCGTCGCTCTCATTTCCATCATTGCGCTACACAACGACGTCGTGCGATACATTATCTGACCCTAGAAATCTGGTGTTAAACAAGTTCAACACCCCCAATTCCCAATGCTGGCCTAACGCTGGCTGCGCAAGCGTTTACTCTACGCACCTCCGGTGCTCATTTCTGGTGTTCTACACCAGACACCTAGACTCAGACCTAAGACACTTCTCCCAATCGACGAGACATGACCATGACTGCCATCTTAGCCATTGAAAGCTCCACACTGACCGCTAGCGTCGCCCTCCTCGTAGATGGCGAGATTGTCTATGACAAAGAAAGCGGAGTGAATAGTCATTCAGAAATTCTCCTATCGCTAGTGGATGAAGCTTTGCGCCACGCTAGCCTAACGCTTCGCGATCTTCAGACAATTGCCATCGGACAAGGTCCCGGCAGCTTCACCGGATTGCGTATCGGCATGGCGACGGTCAAAGGATTGTGCTTTGCGTCCGAGGTATCACTAACGCCAGTATCCTCCCTCGCAGCCGTGGCACTTGACGGCTTCCGACACTGCCCAAGCGACTCTCTACTTCTCTCGGTCCTCGACGCGCGCCGAGGAGAGATCTTTGTCTGCGCCTTCACCAAGGGTTCAGACACCCTTGATGTGGTGAATGCTGTGGGAGCTGAGCAGGTAATGAAGCCAAGTGACTTTGCCCAATACGCTGCCTCTCAGCGCACTAGCTCGCCGATTCTCTGTGGCAGCGGTGCTCACAAATACCTAGAGGAAGTTGGCAAATCAGGGGAGTTCCTAGCGGATGCCCGTCTGACGCCCTCGGCAGCCGCAGTTGCCAAGCTCGCACAACATTTACCCGCTTCAGAAGAATTGGCAGAGGTAGCCCCAAGTTACGTGCGACTGTCTGAAGCTGAGATTAAGTTCCCCAACGGAAATACCGGCGGAACCTTTTCCTTCCAGCAAAAATAGAGCCGCGATACTCCCAAGGGCGAAGAGTCCCCAAGGGCCGAAGAGTCCAGAGAGTGTGATTCAGATCGCCCTGTTCCATATTCACGATTTGGTATCGTACGAAAATGAAACCTC
>JAESTW010000484.1 GCA_016763395.1 Kofleriaceae bacterium | reverse complement strand
GCTGGTGGACCCCGATTCACATGCTGCTGATAAAGCGAGCAGCGCGATCGTAGAGAGTCGCCCCAAATTCACCGATTTGTACGCCATGGGTATCATGAAAAATTGATATTGCACCAAGTGTGTCATCAGATATTCGACGTAATTACGGACACTTAGTCACTTAACGGACTATGAGCAGCCCTTGGGAAAACGTCGCAGGTGGGGTTGAAGAGTGAAACGCGTTGCAGGCTTGCGTCGCTTTTGCTTAGTAAGAGTCTGCTAGACTGCGAACAATGGGATTCTTCGATTCGATTTCGCGTGGTTGGGGCTTTATTAAGGAAGCGTTTGCGATGGCAAAGCAAGATCGAACGCTGCTCAAGCCCTCCGTGTACTCCATTGTGGCAGGTATCACTTACTGGATGATTTTCCTGGGTTTCGCTATCGCTACAGATATCGATTTTGACACCACCGGCGGACAAATTACAGGCGCCATAGCTACCTTTGGCTCTTTCGTCATCTTCTACTTTTTCATGGGCATGACTGTGCACCTAGTTGATGTGCACTTGAAAGGCGGAACACCAAAACTGTCCGAGGCCTACGCCGATGCTAAGCAAAACTTCGTTGCCATCATATTCTTGGCATTGATTTCCACCGTCGTAGAGATAATCTCCAAAGCTGTCCAGCGAAGTTCCAGAAATAGTGAAGGCGCAGGTGCGGCAATCTTCCTGAATATCATTGCCTCGATCATCGAGTCCATCTGGGCAATGCTTGCCTTTCTCTTGCTACCGCCATCATCATTGAAGACGTCTCACTGGGGAAAGCTCTCACTCGAGTTAGGCAGATATCAAAAGGCAACTACTTACAGATCAGTATCGGTGATGTCGGTGTCCGGCTGGTCACAGGTTTCATTGGCTTTGCCGTTTTCTTGGTGGTCTTCGGAGTGGTCTACTTCTCCTTCGACGTTGTCGGCGGCACCGCTGGAACTGTCATGGGTATCGGAGTCGGTGGAACCATACTCTGCCTCTACTTCGCCTTTGCAAGCTACCTGCGAATGGCCTACTACACCTGTCTTTACATTTGGGCGGCGGACAAAATGGACAACGGGCCTCAAGCACCTGCGCCTCTTCCCCTCGCACGCGTTCTTTAAGGCCTGCAACAAACCGTCAGGTATCGGAGTTTCAATTGAGTACAACCAAGCACGCAGGGCCCAGTCGGGGCCGGGTCTCTCGTTTCATCGGGCGTAATATTATGCGTCTGTCCGGCTGGAAGGTCGTCGGGGAGTTTCCCGATGTGCCCAAGGCAATCTTTATCGCGGCTCCACATACCAGCAACTGGGATGGCTGGTGGATGGTCGTAACCGCCCACGCAATGGGCCTCAAGCTCTCGTGGATGGGCAAAGAGTCGCTCTTCAGTTCGCCTATAGGTGGTTTTCTCAAAATGATGGGCGGCGTCGCTGTTGACCGCAGCAAAAGCCACGACACCGTTCAGCAAATTGCCGACGAATTCAATCAACGTCCGGGTATGTACCTCGCCATCGCGGCTTCTGCGAGCCGCAAAAAACGAGACTACTGGAAGTCTGGTTTCTACCACATTGCTGCCGAAGCGAAGATTCCATTGCTCTGCGGTTGTGTTGACTATGAACGCAAAGAAGCGGGCATCATCGGCGTTGTCGAAGTCACCGGAGACATGAAAGCGGATATGGAAAAAATCCGCCAAATTTACGAAGGCCGAAGGGGACGCGTACCCTCACAAATGACTCCAATTCGCTTGCGCGGTGAAGATGAGGAGTCTTCGGACAAGGAGAAGACTGCTTCGATCAAGGGCTAATACGCGAAAAGTTTTCGCCTAGGTTGGACCGGCTAACCTGGTACAATCTGGTCAAGAATCATTGTCGAGCGAAAGGCATTAAGAGGTGGCATCAAAAGCAAGGCGAGTGCTTTCGGCGCAGGGTGTTAGCAAAACCTACCAGATGGGTGATGTCGAGGTGCACGCATTGCAAGACGTTGATGCCGTACTTCGCGAAGGTGAGTTTTTGGTGTTGTTGGGCGCTTCGGGAAGTGGCAAATCGACACTGCTCAACATCCTCGGAGGTCTCGATAGTGCAACCAGCGGACAAGTGCAGTTTCGCGACACCGACCTGTCCGGCGCCAGCGACTACCAACTTACGCAGTACCGTCGCAAGCATGTTGGCTTCGTCTTTCAGTTCTATAATTTGATCCCCAGCCTTACCGCTAAAGAGAACGTTGCGCTGGTTACTGAGATTGCCGATGATCCAATGGACCCAGCAGAGGCACTTGACCTCGTTGGCCTCGGCGCCCGTATGGATCACTTTCCCGCGCAACTCAGCGGCGGCGAGCAACAACGTGTTGCAATAGCACGCGCGGTCGCCAAACGCCCTTCTATTTTATTGTGCGATGAACCTACTGGCGCCCTCGATTTTCAAACCGGCCTTGTCGTCCTAAAAGTTATAGAACGCATCAATCGAGAACTCGGCGCGGCGACAGCGGTGATTACACACAACGCATCCATCGCAGAAATGGCCGACCATGTGATTACTTTGTCCGACGGACGGGTTACCAGCGACACAATGAACACAAGCAGGAAAGCCCCGGAAGAGCTCCGCTGGTGACAGCCTTGCAGACCAAGCTACTGCGTGATCTAAATAGCCTCAAAGGGCAAGTGATAACCATTGCCTTGGTGGTAGCGTGCGGCATTGCGAGCTACGTGACAATGCGCAGCACGTGGAGTTCGCTCTACGAATCGAAGGATACCTATTTTGAGCGCTACCGATTCGCGGACCTCTTTGTAAGCCTCAAGCGAGCACCAGAGTCGCTGGTTCCCCGAGTAGAGGAAATCCCCGGCGTTGCAAGAGTGTACAGCCGGGTCGTCCAAGTTGCGACGGTACCAATGCCCGGACTTAGTGAGGTGGCGCGGGCGTACTTGGTTTCGCTGCCTTCCAACGGGGAGCCGATACTCAATGGTGTGTACTTGCGATCTGGACGACTGCCCAGACGCGGCTCGGACGTCGAAGCAGTTGTTGTAGAGTCGTTTGCAAAGGCCCACAAGCTTGTAGTTGGCGACTCCATTCCCGTCGTCATCAACGGAAAACTTCGCGACCTTCGCTTGGTTGGTATTGGCCTTTCTCCCGAGTACGTCTTCCTTGGAGGAATGGGCGATTTCGTCCCGGACGACAAGCAGATAGCGGCGCTGTGGATGCAACGCGAGGTCTTGGCACCTGCATTCGACATGGACGGTGCCTTCAACAATCTAGTGCTTGATTTGCAGCCTGGAGCGGACGAGAAAGCGGTGATGCGGCAACTCGACTTGCTTTTGGAGCCCTATGGCGGACTCGGAACAATTCCTAGGGACAAACAAATTTCCAACTTCTTGCTTGAAGGCGAACTCTCGCAACTCGAACAAATGGCGACAGTGGTGCCAGTGATCTTTCTAGCGGTTGCGGCCTTTCTGCTCAACATTGTGCTCTCACGGCTCATCTTGCTACAGCGCCAACAAATCGCTGCGCTAAAGGCACTCGGGTATACTACCTTGCAGGTCACTCTTCACTATCTGCAATTTGCCTTTGTCGTTGTGTTGTTGGGGAGTGTAATGGGCTTGGCTTTCGGGGCATGGATGGGCGGAGGCCTCACTGCGCTCTATGCAGAGTACTTCCGATTTCCCACCTTAGTCTTTCGCATCACACCCAAGGTTGCCATCGTCGGCATCGGTGTGAGCTTCTTGGCGGCCAGCGTCGGAGCTATCGCGTCGGTCTTGCAAGTCACCCGCTTGTCACCGGCAGAGGCAATGCGACCTGCGGCCCCGGCACGCTACAAACGTGGGCTGCTCGACAGGCTTGGTATCACATGGCTCTTTGGCATGAGTTCTATGATGGTATTGCGTGAACTACGACGGCGTCCGGTAAGGCTCGCTCTTTCTTCTCTTGGCATTGCGGCCGCCGTGGGAATCATGGTGGTGGGACGCTTCGGCACAGACTCGATGACCAATCTCATTGATGTCATTTTTCACAAAGAGCAGCGCGGTGACCTAACGGTGGCCTTTCTACAACCTCGTCCCGTTGGCGTTGAGCACGAGCTTGAGCTTCTTCCCGGGGTATTGGATGCAGAGGGCTCGCGTGTGGTTCCTGTCCGGTTTCGTTCAGGACCAAGGTGGCGAGAGTCCGCGATTGTCGGAATGCCAGCTCAAGCGCGGTTGCGCGGGCTGATTGATCGCAACGGTACTCCAGCCATCTTGCCCAAGCGAGGTCTGATGATGAGCGCGAAGCTCGCTGAAATTCTCTCACTCAAGGTTGGCGATGTGGTCGAAGCCGAGCTGCGTGAGGGCAAAAGAGCGCATCTAGAATTGCCAGTAGTGGCGCTTATCGACGATTCCTTTGGACTGCAAGCGTATATGAACATCGACGATTTGCACAGGCGACTACATCAGGAACGCAGTCTCTCTCTCGTGCAGCTCAAGGTCGACCCAACACAATTGGACGATCTAAGAAAACGTCTGAAACGTATGCCGGCGATTGCGCAGGTAACAGTAAAGTCTGTGGTCGTCGAGCGCTTCAAAGGGCAGAGCGCAGAAACAATGCGAGTGATGACACTGCTGTTGTCGTTCTTCGGGGCGGTGATCGCCATCGGAGTTGTTTACAACAATGCGCGAGTGTCTCTGTCGATGCGCGCACGTGACTTGGCGAGTTTGCGAGTGCTCGGTTTTAGCCAGCGGGAAGTCTCTTCTATCTTACTCGGAGAGCTGGCCGTACAAATGATTATTGGAATTCCTCTGGGCCTGGTTATTGGAACCTACTGGTGTCATGCCCTCATGAATATCAACGACCCAGAGACCTATCGTTTTGCCCTTTACGTATCCAATGAAAGCTACGCTTTTGCCTCGCTTGTGGCGATTGCAGCGGCTCTTGTTTCCGCCCTACTTGTGCGTCGCAAGTTGAGTCGACAAGACCTCATCGAAGTGTTGAAAACCAGGTAATCGTCTTATGTCCGAAGAAAACAAAACAACAAGATCGAGAGCACCAGCGGCACAGGAACGCCGGACGCAGGCGGAGCGAAAACGAAGGCTAGTAAAGTGGGTCAAACGAGTCGTTCTCGCTGTCGTTAGCATCTTGGTCGTCGGCGGCATCGTGTTCTCCTTTTTGCCTAAGCCCATCATTGTCGATATAGCGGATGTGACGAGGAGTGCTATGCGAGTGACGGTGGACGAGGACGGCAAGACCCAGGCGAAGAATCGCTACGTGCTCTCTGCGCCACTGTCCGGCAACATGAATCGCATCCGCTTGCGAGCTGGCGACTTGGTCGCGGAGGGTGAAACCATTTTAAGAATTGTTCCAGGTGCCGCGCCACTGCTCGACAAGCGAACTCGCGCCAATGCCGAAGCCCGTCTGGGAGCTGCAAAAGCGGGACGTAAACTTGCCGGAGCAGAAGTCGCTCGGGCAAGCACAGTCCTTGAGCAGGCACAACGCGAGGCGGCTCGAATCACGTCATTGGTAGAGGCTGGTGTCTCCTCACAAAGCGACGTTGACCAGGCAAACTTCCTGGTTAAAGCTCGGACAGAAGAGCAGCGGGCTGCGCAATTTTCGGCAAAAATCCGCAAGCAAGAAGAGGCATCCGCCCGAGCGGCACTTGGACTCGTAGATGGCAATAGCAACAATGAGGATGGTCTCGACATCTCAGCGCCAGTATCAGGAAAAGTCTTACGGATACTGCGAGAAGATCAACAGGGTTTGGTGATTGCCGGCGCACCTTTGATTGAAATTGCGGACCTCTCCGCCCTTGAGATTGCTGCGGATATTCTCACTGCCGATGCCGTTCATATCAAGGCGGGTGCAACGACACGCATCGTGCGGTGGGGTGGTGATACCGATCTTGTTGGTCGTGTCCGGCGCGTTGAACCCTCAGCTTTCACTCGAGTCTCCGCCCTTGGCGTGGAGGAGCAGCGCGTTCTTGTCATTATCGACATTGACACGCCGAAAGAAGAGTGGCAATCGCTCGGTGATGGCTATCGGGTCGAAGTCGAAATTTCGGTTTGGGAGGGCACGG
>JAESTW010000483.1 GCA_016763395.1 Kofleriaceae bacterium | reverse complement strand
GCTACTCTGGGACAACCTGATCGAACTCGACCCCACCTTCGCCAACGACATACGACAGGCGCCCGTGCCCATCGACATGGAAACCATCATCGCACTCAAAGACAAACCCTCGGCCCTCGATCTCTATTGTTGGCAGGCACTCCGTAGCTATCAACTCACAAAGACAGGCCGCCCGGCCGTGGTCCCACTCTTTGGAGACACTGGATTGGTTGCACAGCTAGGAACGCAAGGGCAACAACCTCGCAAGCTAAGGCAAATGCTCAGCCTCGCCCAAGGGTACGTAAAAGCCGCGTGGCCCGAATGCCCGAACTACATAACGAGAAAGAATGGACGCGACATATTCATTCTTCGTCCAGCACGGGCCGTCGCCCCAAAAAGCAAATGCACATTACCAGGAGTGAGAGGAAGACCACGGATCGAAGAAGCTGGCAGGCCTAACCTTGTCCTCCTTCGAGAATGACAGCAAAAGCAGGAATTCTCGCCCTCCAACGCCCGCCCGTCTCGATCTCCTGTAGCAAGGAGGGTTCAGCGTGGACTACCCGTCGCTAACATCTATCACTTCTCCCTCTTCTAAGACTCGGACACGGAGAGCCTCCAGGAAAAGAACATACTCAGCAGTTTCGATGGACAGACTTGTCGGCGCACTAAGGTTGACTGACAGTGATGGTGCGATTTCCGGGTCGTCATGTGCCAGATGAGTCAACATGGCATTCGCGCTAAACCTGAACTCGGCAAGCTCGAGTGCCTTGCAGATAGTTTCGACATCGCCTGCCTGCTCTTGCGCACAGTCGGGACCTGGCGCAAGCTGAGTATCGTAGTCGTCGCTGTAGATTTTATTCTTCTCGCGGGTCGCAAAGACCAAGAACTGAGTGAACTCTTCGTCAGTAAAATCGGCCCGATATTGGGCATCGTACTGAGGAGAAAGCACGGTTAAGTGGCGCTGGGAGAAGCTTATCAGTAGCGTCGATTCTTCAGTCGGAAACTCCTGAGTAATATGTAAGTAGCCTAGATAGTCCGGCCCGACAGTTGAACTGGAACCATCGTCGCTGCACGCACTGGCGTTCGCCAGCGCAAAGGCCAAGGTCAAACTCAATACTATTGTCTTCATAATCATTCTCACTTCCTAGGCGCCGCAGATACCGGGTGTCCCATAGAATAAACCATTCGAATCCAATTGAACATCCGGACATTCCGCGTAATTCATTCTCAAATAGAAGTTCGCAGCCTGCAGGGCCTGCCCGCGCAGGTACGTATCGGCGAAAATTCCACTTCGATAGTATTGTGCATACCATTGAATCTGCAAGGTGTTGGCTCCATGGTATCCATAGTGCGAATCACAGCTACCGCCAGCCGGACAGCTGGAATTAGCTACGTTGTGACTATACCCGTCTGCATGCCTGGCTTCATGTAAGATAATCCCCGAGCGAATTGACACAGCGAAGTCCCACAGCCCAAGAGTGAGTTGAATTCGTTCATCTTGCGGCCACCACCACCACCCTCCGTTCTGATAGCGGGCAACCCAGTCGTCGCCTTGGTAGCAGGTTGTTTCGTACTCCGGGGTGACGTTCTTGATATAGTCGTAGGCCCAATGAATCACGCCACCGCTATAGTCACCAGAAGGGACTCCCGTAGACGAGGAGTGCTCCAGAAGGAACAGGGAATTTACAGTACGCTTGTACGGCTTCCTGTCGTCACATGCCGTGAGGATTCCAAAACCTTCATCCCAGGTAACCGGGTCTTGAATAACGTCCCAATAGTATCGAACCTTCAAATCTTCGCAAGTTTCGCCCCCCCATGCCGCGAAAAAACTTATCCAATCACTCACATAGGTATCGCCAAGCGAGTCCCAGCCAAAGTTGACTGCAATTGCGCAAGCGTCTGGCAGACTTTGCACGCTGTTGTCCGATTCAGGGGCTAGCCCGATACCCGAATCATCACCAACGACACGGGCCAGCGAAATCGGTGACCCTTCCTGTGTGTCCGAGCCAGATAGCTGACCCGCGGAGTTTTGAACAGGCTGATATGAGTCGGTTGGATGCGAATCCGGCGGTGTATCCTCAACCTCCATTTCGACTCGTCGCTCTTCGAACGGAGTTAGCATCCACTCCAAGTCAGCCGGCATCTGCGATCGCAACTGCGCCGCCTTGCTCGGATGGTTTACCAGCAAGGCTTCGCCGGCACGCCACCTGATACGCCTCGGCTGGCTATCGCTCTGCACCCAGCGAACAAGCTGAGCGCGAGCCTTCGCGGCACCTGCGGTCGCCTGTCCGGCAAGAGAATCACAGCTTGAACCTGAGAGTTTTCCTAGTGTGGTAAAGACGTAATTGCGATCTTGGTCGGCAAGCATGCGAGGCCCCAGGGCGTGATGGCTGGGCGCTGCCGAAGACGCAGGAAGCGGCCGCAGCGCCAGGTCAATCAGCGCATCGCTGGCTTCGACCAGGCAAAGATCCTGTAGCAATCCAAAAAGTTGCCCGCGCTTGGAAAACTTAACAGCAGGCTGGTCGAGCACCTCTCTCCAGGCACTGACTGTTGCGCGTGGACTTTGGCGCAGTTTAAAGAGAGGGCTCTCAAGCTCCCCGGAGGCCATGACGTCAGCCGTCTTCTCGCCACGCTCGCGAGAGGCAATTGCATTTTCGATATCCAAACTGGAGATAGGAAGCTCGAGTTCCTCAGTAGTAACACCTAATTCATTTTCACCAGGATCACATCCTGAAAATGCCACCGCTGTGACTATTGCCATACACAAAGAGTTTCGCATTACGCCGGAACCTTCTCACGGCCTCAACGAACAGGCAAAACAAAACTGCTCTCTAGCACTGTCTGAATTCGACAACAGCTTCAACATTTCACACATGAAAGCTTACGACTGCTAACACCCCCCTCTGCCACGAGAGTGTCCTAATTATTCTATTCCCGCAAAATTATAGCGACCGCAGTATTTTACCTCCGAAGATGTCCGGCAATGGTAAGCCGGCCTACCGTTCGGCCTCGGGCGGGCTTAGCTCCCATCTCTGCCCGCCATCACCTACTAGACGGCGAAGGCTGGCACCCTCGACTCGCCCCTTTTGGAGTTTGTTCCCTTCCCATAACCCCCCTTATGGGAAACGACCCAACTCAAAGAGCACATCTGAGGTATTCATCTTCGCCGGCCTTTATTTAGACTTCCCGCGCTGGGCGGCTCAATTTTCTTCCCATCCCCTACAGTATCGGACAATAGCGACTCGATTTGATCAACATCCCCGGCGTTAGCCGCATCAACTCCAGCCGGACAGTGAACCAGACAGGTGCGACAGTTCGATACTACAATTATTCTATTGCCGCAAAATTATAGCCACAGCAGTATTTTACCTCCGAAGATGTCCGAGAACAGCAAGCTTCCTTACAATAAAATCAGTGATCCACTCTGGGCACGAAAGCCCGCCTTCGTGCGACATCGACGCAACGAGAGGAAAGGCTTATGCTCTTGACTGAGTGACCTTGCGAAGCCTTCCGTTTTGTGCGTTCATCCCTCAATGAATATAACCAATATCGGGAAATGGGGAATCACGGGACTAACCGACGGAGGAAGCTGGGATGGCCCATTCCGAATTTCGGATTTTGCCAGCAACATTTTAATTGAAACCCACGTAGACGATGTCGGCAGGTACGGCGAAATCCAGATCTGGGGATTCAGCAACCTCGAGAATGGCACTACTGCACTTGAGGCGGCCTGGAAATCGCCAGTAATGGATTTTTCGACACTTGAAAAATCAGGTGGAAAACTAGTCAAGACGCTGAAGCCTGTAGCAAGGAAATCCCGAGTCAGCGTCGCAAAGGCGGCAGAGCAAGGCTATGTTCATTTGTTCGTTGTTACCTCCTGGGACGATAAACTAAACACTGGCCGCGGATACCTAAACGAGGAGCACGGCTAGCGGCCGCGCTCTAGAGTGTTGTGATCTTGCAAGAGAACTTTCGACTGTCATCCCGCCTTGCTAGACTTTTCCTACATAAGCTCCCTTATGTAGGGTAACTCTGTTTCAAGGGTGCCGAAGGAGGGGGATAGAGGGCAGAAGGCGACATGGCAGACACAGCGAGAGTAGCGGCTCTTTTCCTACATAAGGATTTTTGGGCATGAGTAGGGGTGAGGAAAGGGGTTTGCTGCCGGGGACGGAGGAGCTTGCACCCCGAATGGTCGCGGACAAGATGGCGGAGTTGGGGGTTCCCAAGGTTTCGGGGGATGCGACGCTGTTTTCGTGGTTTGTGCTGTACATGCAGCTTGAAGTGATTGGCATCAAAGCCAAGGCCACCGAAGAGGCAAAGTGGCAGGACATGAGAGCTTTTCTCAGGTGGTACGCAGAGGCCAACAAACATTTGGCCGTGGAGATGTGGTTGAAACGCGACACAGCAGGCTTCCTGGACGTTTTAGAGGCGAAGGGGCGGAAGCCGGCGACCATCAATAGAGCGTTTCATACGCTGCGGACCTTTTCGAGGTGGCTGCGAATGAGACCGGACAACCCTTTGCGGGACAATCCGGTGCATACTTCGATGGAGCGAATTCAGCCGCAGCGAGAGCCCAGTAAGCTGGCCGCGCCCGTGATGTGGAGTTTGCTCAAAGCGGCGGACAACTTGGTTTTGACTGAGGCGAAGAACAAGAATTCGAGACCCGTGCGAAATCGGGCGATCTTGGTTGTGCTGCAGGAGACAGGGCTGCGAGTGAGTGAGCTTTGTGATCTGAGCCTCGGACAATACGAAGGAAAGTACTTTCGCAACGTCAAGCGAAAAGGACGGCGTTTCGATGACGTTTACGTGCCAAAGAAAGCTAGAGGGCCGCTAAACGAGTATATAGAGGGAGAGCGAAAGAAGGACACGAAAAAACCGGACGGGTCGATCGCGACCGTGAAGGGTGGCAAAAGCAGCGGCGGGGATGAGTGTTTGTTTTTGTCCGGCCGGGTGAACAAGCGTGGAACGCGGCGCATGCATCGGGACTCAGTCGCTAATGTGCTTGAGAAGATAGCAGCGGAGGCGGGGAAGTATTCGGACGAAGGGATCGAGGTACATCCGCACATGCTGCGCCATACCTACGGTTCGAAGGTGATGGCCAAAACTAGCTCAGAGTCGCAAACAGCGACGTTTCTGGGGCATTCGAGTACCAAGTACACCGGGATGTACATAGGGCTCACGCGGCAAGAGCGAGAGGATTTACTCGACGAAGACTAGAGCGACGCACCAAACATAGCGCTTGCACCCACCCCTTTGCGAAGCTTACTCTTCGGCATGCGCCGAATTTGTGGACACAGCATGCTGATCTTGGTCACTCTGCCGGCCTGCAATTTGATTTTCGAGAGTAGCTCACAGCCCGTGGATGGCGGG
>JAESTW010000482.1 GCA_016763395.1 Kofleriaceae bacterium | reverse complement strand
GCGCTTCATCCACGGAATCCAACCCGGATCGAAATCGAGTCCAGCGCGACGCAGGCGCATGTCCACCGAATCCATGTGCAAGTGGACGCGCATCAGTTCTGATGATAGTTCGATGCGGGCAGGGGAACGAAAACAATCGGTGATATCAGGTAAGAATTCGTCACCGCGACACCTCAAAAAGAGACTCAAAAGAGTCGCAGCGCAGTAGCGAATGCAGTCGTCGGTATGGGAATCGCTATCGACCGAATGGAGGCGAAAGGCCAATTGGGTGGGAACAAGCCACGATGGGACTGGCCTCTGGTTGTGTTTTTTGGTCTCTCGCTCCCATGAAGCGTGCAATTTGGTGCGAATTTCTTCTCCTGCCCACGCTTCGATAGAAAGAGACCGGGCTTGCCCCCAGAGGCCACTTAGCATTCCCCGCGCCGAATCACCCGCAGGTAGATTCGGACCGAGGATCGCTTGGGGGATGCGATGAAACACCTGTGCTTCGACAACACCGGCGCACCATAAGTGCTCGCCCAAGTCGAGTTCGAGGGCACGCGCTAGCAAGTACACTAAGCCGCCATACTCACTGTGTAGCCCTGTTGCAATGGTAGGCTCCTCATCGGTAATTCTTTGGGCCGCATCCGGTGATGTCGATGACACTGGCAACAACGGCGAAGCGATCGATGTGTTTGTTGCGCTCGAAGGCAGCCTAGTGCTTTTCGAACCTTTATTGACTTCTATTGGTGGCGGCGATGGTGGTGGTGGGGCCTCTGTGTGAGAAGAGCTGATGTCAAAGGGAGAGGGGCGAATCAAGCCGTATGATGCAGCGGATTGCGTTGATTGCTCAGGCGGGATGCTGGGGGGATTGGTTGGGGCTTGTGGGATTTCTAGGATTTCTGGATCCGCCCCTGTGGCGTCGCTACTTTCTCTTCTCTTGGAGTCCTCTTCCACAAGAGAGTCTACGAAGACCTGTTTGTCCTCGACCACGGAACGATTGTGTTGAGACTCAGCAAGGGTTGCGACTTCTTCATCGGAAAGCGCGCCAGTAAGTTGTGCAAGAGAGCTTCTGAGGTGATCCGGACAAGATCGCAAGACGGATGGCAAGGTTCGATATTGCCGAAGATACTGTACTATCACACGCTGATGAGAGGGAGGAGATCGGACAAGCAGAGACCAAGGATCGACTACCTTTTTGGCAATTCGGGAAAAATACCAGGGTAGGGGCCCTGCCGATTCGCTCGCTGCATAAGCAAGATACCCGGCTTCGTAGTGCGCCTGATCTATGAACACAACGGAATCATTCTCCTTCTTGGGCCACGTGAGGGGAGATTGTTGAGTTTGTGATGAGTGAATCTGTCCGAACAGGCCTGCAGCCAATTCACAGCCAAGAGTTTTGGCAAATGCGCCTTCTGAGAGCATTTCTTCGGGGAAATCCCAGTCGACCTGCACGTAGCGAATGAACACCAATGCGGCACGGCTCCCCATTCGCCGAGTGAGGTCCTCTTCGCACGCTGCCAAGAGCGAGCGAATAAAACTGCCCTCAGCCACTTTGCGCAAACGCACCGCCTTGTCGTTCTCGGACGCGTCAATGTCCAAATTGAGGGTGAGGTCCGCGACACGTATATCGATATTCGACAACTAGTTTTTATCTGTGCCTTTGTCGTCCGGCGAATCTGACTCTTGGTTCGCAGGTTTGGGTTTGGCCTTGGGTTTGGCCTTGGATTTGGCCTTGGGTTTGGACTTGAGTGCGGTGACAAGCTTGGGCTTGGCTGGAACTCGCTTTGGGGGAAGAAGATCTATTTTCTCCTTTAGCTTCCGCCCCGCCGTTCCGACGCTAGCCGCCACAGCCTTGCGAATCTTTGCGTCCTCTACGTGGTTGCGTCGGAAACTGCGTCCTTGTTTCCCGGCGACGGCAACCCAGCCGTCGACCAGTCGGTCTGCGACTTCCTCCGCTGAGCCAACAAGACCGTCCACCAAGATGGCATGCTCATCATTCTCTTCCCCTTTGTCTGTTCCTCGCAAAATGTAGGTACTAATGGCCTCGGCGCCCACAGCGAGAACATCATTGATAGTGCGTACGCCGGATTTGGCCAGGATCTTGTAGACCTCGCCTTCGAGTTCTATGTGCAACTTCTTGATAGGCAAACTAGCCAGCGTGGATTCGATGTCGTTGAGTACGGCCTTTCGTGCTAGAGCAGGAACTTTGCCCTGATCTTTGTGCACACGTAGAGCGTCGGCAATATGAGCATGCCCGGACACCGCGGAACTCGCTCTCTCGTTCCCACCGGACATTAGGTTCATCAACGCACCGACAACGGGGATATTCGCATACTCGGACGAATCCTTGTCCTTGGCATCTTCTGGAACTAAGAGATGCAAAGCCTTACCAGCTTGGTTGCCAAAGATGCTATGTCGAAATCCTGCGTTCGCATTCGGGGGCTTGTCACTTGTGATAGCGGCAAGGAAACTGCCGACAAAGGCCGTTGGTGACACCGTACGGCTACTGACAAGCGGCAACCCTTCCATCATCATCTCTTTTTGAACGTCCGAGGTACTACCAAACATGAAACGGGCTCCGGTATTCATCGCAATCATCTCAGCGGGAGGTGCCACCTTTCCGACTCGCGGGGAGGGCAAGCCGGCAACACAACACAGCATTTGCGCAAATCGACCTGCTACCACGTCGAGAGAAGCAAAGCCGAACTGTCCGGCCCAGTGCGATACCAAAGGGCCGAGAAGCACATGTTGTCGACCTTCCCAAGAGTCAAAGCCAGTAACCTGCCACTTGGTATTCAGTTCCAAAGTACCCAATACGACCCCGTGAAAGCAACCGTGACAGCGTGGCCCAGGGTAGGTCATTCCCTCGCACAATCGCTGCAAGAGTTTCTGAAGTAGGTCTGCCAATCTTGTCGCCCGACAGCGCTCTTGGTCGCCAGCCATCAAATCGGCGCCATAAATAAGTCGCCAAGCAATGACGTAGATATAGGTTGCTGCCACCCTTTGTGCTGTCCAAGGCGCGTCCCCTTCGGCACTGGTGCTCAACGTCGCCAACCAGGTATGTAGTCCGGCCAAAAGTAAAATCTTGGGATCCGCGGCCCAATTGTCGCCACAGCCCTCTTGCCACAGTCCTGGACGCAATCGGGAAAAGCAATCTCGATCGGATCCTCGCCCTTCTTGGCGAACTGCGGAGATATCTACACTGACAGTGGTAAACGTATACTGTACTTGGGTGTCCGATAGCCTTTGTAGTCGAAGCTCGGCCCGGATGGCGATTGTGTCTCCGTGAATAGTTTGAGTGTCATCGACAATCGGTGAAAGGCGCCAATCTCGAATCTCTGCATTTAATTCGACCACCGTTGATTGACTAACTTTCAGCCCGTCTAAATCGATCTCCCAGTTCCACTCGAGGCGCAAATCCAT
>JAESTW010000481.1 GCA_016763395.1 Kofleriaceae bacterium | reverse complement strand
TTGGGAATTGAGCGAGACGTGAAAATTAGTGAGTTCGTCGTCAAAACTCAAACCTGAAGGTGGGCTTGGTTCGGGTCTTTGCTGCGCCGAGCTACTGATTCCGCCCAAATCTAGTGGTGCGAGTTCGAGCGTGCCACGTTCCGACTTTGGTACCTCTGGCTCAGGCGCACTATCAGAGTCGTCTGAAATCTCCAACTCAAATTGTGGATCTCGAAAATTGCGGACCACGTTTTGGGTCTGTTCGAGTTCCCCTGCCTCCGCCGGCGCACTGTTGCCGACGCGTTCAAGTTCGATTCCAGCGTCCACAAGCTCGGGCAAGTAGAACGATTTGGTCGGTTCGTCCTCAACGTCCACGCTGCTTTCGGGGGTTATCGGTGCTCTCGCTTCGCTCCCCAATGATGCGCCCGAGGTAATCTCACCGGACACGACACTCTGTTGTTGACTATTTCTCTCTACCGAGCGTCCAGCCTGCGCGTCTTCCTCTTCAAATGACATTTCTCGCAATGTAACCATGGGGGTTTCCCGCGTATCTTCCGGCAGACTAGGTTCCATGCGATCTAGCGACTCCACCGGATCGTCATTTGAGTCTGCCTGTCCGGCAGAATCATCGTCACTCCAATCGTCGTCGATATCCCATCCCTCATCAATAGCGGGAGGCGCAGAGTTCAAAGACCGGTCGATCGTTAACTCTTCTCCGTCTTCAGCGTCGTTGCCATCTTCAATCTCGTTACTGCTGGAAAGCTCATAGTGGCTTTCCACAAGTTTGATGTACTCTCGGACACGGTCACAAGTCGGTGACAATGCCTGAGCATGTTTCCAATCCGCTAGCGCGGCCGCAAGCTCGCCGTTTCCATAGCGCTCGAGGCCACGATCGATTAACTCGTCAACACGAGAGTCGTTCTCTTGATCGTCGTCGGCTAGATCCATTACTTTTTACTTCTCAGTCCGTTGTTGTTTTGGAAACTACTCCACGGAACATATTGGAAGTTCGGCCCAGTGCTTCCGTACATTCAGTCAGCTCATCAATATTTTTCGCGTCTATCGCGTCTCTGGCACGGTCACACACGCTGCGCGCTTTGCTCACAGCATCTTGTCCAAAGTCTGAGCCACTAATGATTTGCTGAACTTTCGGAAACAGAGAGTCAATATCTCGCAGCAGTGTTTCTGCCTCGTGCTTCAGCTTATCGAATTCACCAGTCGTCCGAACATCGACCATATGGTCTTCGTTCGCGTTAATCATGTCTCGAATCTCATCTTCGGTTAAGCCACTCGTTGCTGTAACCGTGATGCTCTGCTCTAGGCCCGTTTCAGAATCCCGTGCAATGACACTAACGATTCCATCGGCGCTGATTGAAAACTCAACGTCGACTTCAACTTCGCCGCGATTTGCGCTTCGCAAACCAGTTAGGACGAATTCACCCAAGAGTTCGTTCTCTTCTGCGCGATCGTTCTCCCCTTGAAGTACTAAGATTTTCACCGATGTTTGAAAATCCTTTACGGTAGTAAAGGCGTGACTTTCCGAGGTTGGAACCGTGGTGTTGCGGTCGATGAGCCGGTGGAAGTATCCACCGACAATCATGATCCCCAGTGAGTGAGGTGTGACATCGAGAAGCAAGACTTCACAGTTGTCCTCGGTCAGAGCAGTTCCCTGAATCGCTGCACCTAGGGCTACGACTTCGTCAGGATGCACCCCTTTGCAGGGAGCGAATCCGAAGAAATCTGCAACAGCCTTTTGAACCATTGGCATTCGGGTCATGCCGCCGACCAGGATAACCTCCTCCAAGTCTGATTTTTCAAAGTCAGCCTCAGCGAGAGCTTGGGCACAAATCTCCAAGGTTCGCTCAACCAAGTCTCCTGCGAGTTCTTCTAACATTTCACGGGTCAACTTTGACTGCACGTGCAACGCTTCATTGCGCCCAGTCGAAATGATAAATGGCAGGTTAATCTCAACCTCTTTTACGCTCGAAAGCTCGCATTTGGCCTTCTCGGCGACATCTTTGATTCGCTGCAACGCCATTCTGTCTTTGCGCAAATCAATGTTGTGCTCGCGCTTGAACTCGGACACCACCCAATCGATGATACGGCGATCGAAATCTTCTCCACCCAAAAAGGTATCACCGGCGGTCGAGATGACCTCAAATACGTTGTTCCCGATTTCAAGAATCGAGATATCGAAGGTTCCGCCACCGAGATCATAGACCGCAACTTTGCGCTCCATGTTCCGTCCGAAGCCATAGGCGAGAGCAGCAGCAGTAGGCTCGTTGATGATGCGAATCACATCCAAGCCGGCAACCATGCCAGCGTCTTTTGTTGCTTGCCTCTGACCATCGTTGAAGTAGGCAGGCACCGTGATTACAACCTGAGAAATATCCTCACCCAAGTACTCCTCGGTGATGATCTTCATTTCCTGGAGAATGTATGCCGAGAGCTCGGGAATAGAGAACACTTGGTCCCTGAGCATAATTCGTACGTCGGAATGAGGTCCGCCAACAATCTGGTAGGGCATCGACTCAACTGAGGAGCGAACCGCCGCAGATCCCCATTTGCGTCCGATCAAACGCTTTGCAGCATAAACGGTGTTCTCCGCGTTGGTGATCGCTTGCCGTTTTGCAATGTGGCCAACCAAACGTTTACCATTCTCGGCCATGGCCACCATCGATGGGGTCGTTTTGTAGCCACCGCGATTGGGAATTACAACCGGGGTACCATCCTCAACAATGGCAACACACGAGTTTGTGGTTCCCAAATCGATGCCTATCACTTTATTCGCCATAGTTCTTCGTTTCTTCCAACGCGAGTTTTTCTTTGATTGCTGCTTCAACTGCAGCGAGGTCGGACTGAAGCTCTCCGAAGAGAACATCATTCTCGGTGTCAATTTTGAGTGCTCGTTGCAATACTTCTAAGGCTTCATCGAGACGACTACCGGCTCGATACACGTCGGCCAATACTCGAAGGTAAGAGGCGTCCCTACCGCCAACGTCGACGCCTTTTTTAGCATATTCCTCAGCATCACTCAATTTCCCGGCACTCACTGCGCACATAGCAGCGCGGCGCAAGCGTCGAGGTTTTTCTTCCATGCGAAGAGAAGCGGCAAAGAGCTTGAGAGCCTGCTCGCTCTGTCCTTGCAGTTCGGCGTCGCAGGCACTGTGGAACAACGCCTCTGCATGCTCAGCCTTCGTTTGCGGCTGCTTCTGCGAACCACCTCGAAGTTGATTTTCGTAGGCCGAGCGCTTGCGGTTGTTCCCCAATATTCCAAAAGCTTGGGTCACCATCTTGAATACTTCTGCGAGCCAAGGTTCAAAAGGTCCCAACTCTTTATTGTAATAGCGATCAGGGTGAAACTCTTTACTCAGCCGAAAGTATGCGCGTTTCACCGTTCGCTTGTCCGAGTCATCTTCGATCTCCAGCATATCAAAGAGAGTCGCCACACTTTTCATGCGCCGGAACTCAATGATACGCCTGCGCGTATTGGCATCCAAAATGTTTTCCATCGCCAATGCGGCCAGCTCCTCCTCACTTCCGTTAACCAGCGCTGGCATGGTACCAGCGGCCGCCACTGCACCGGACTGCACGGCACCGGACTGCACGGCACCGGACATCGGCGCAGTATCGAGAAGTGACACGTTACCGGACATCGGCATGGTATCGATCATCGGCACCGTACCAGGGATTGGAGCTGAATCCGCCGCGAGAGGAATAGATGCAGGAGGGGTGACCTTGGCGGGTATCTTGGCAGCAGAGGTGCTGGGAGTATCAAAACTGGGAGCTTCGCTCTCACCCGGTAAAAGTAGTGCTCCTAAATGCCTGAGCTTGACGAGGATTTCCACCGACTTTGGCGTCGGGAAGCCATTGGACAAGATGACGTCTCGAAGAGATACGGCGCCATCACATCGGCTCCACACAAAGTACTCTTCAGTTCCGAAACCTTGGCCCGGAACAAAATTAGGATTTTGTACTGGCTTCAGTTCAATGTCGCCAAAATCTGGCAGTTCGTCTGGTATTCCGCTCATATACAAACCAGGTTCCCTTCGCCTGGTTCTTCAATTTATCACGTCGGACGCGACGATTCATGTTTTGGACCCACAACGAACTCCAAAAGAGCTTTTTGTGCATGCAATCGATTGCCAGCCTGCTGCCAAACCACGCTTTGCGAACCTTCTAGCACTTCTGCGGATATCTCCTCACCTCTATGAGCAGGTAGACAATGTAAGACATGTGCGTCATCGGCTGCCTCTTTAAGTAGTGCTATATCAACGCAATAGCCGGCAAACGCGGCTTCTCGCGCGGCTTGTTCACCTTCTTGTCCCATTGACGCCCAGACGTCCGTAGAAATTACGTCCGCCTTCGCAACGGCCTCCTTGGGATCATCTGTAATGAGCAGATTTCCACGTCCAGATTTTGCCATTCGCGCACGCGCTTCAGCCACAATCGCTGTATCCGGCCGATACCCCTTCGGACAAGCGAGAAGCAGTGACAGGCCCAAGAGTGCAGCGGCCCGAATCCAGGAATGGGCCATGTTGTTGCCGTCGCCAATCCACGCGTACTCCAGTGAATCAATCTGGCCTCGACACTCAAACACGGTCTGCAAATCTGCGATGAGTTGACAGGGGTGAAAGCTATCGGTGAGCCCGTTTATTACAGGCACACTGGCGTGCTCGGCTAGCGTCTCCAGACGCGCTTGTGCAAATGTCCGAATCATTATGACACTACAATACTCACTGAGCACCCGGGCTGTGTCCTCAATCGGCTCCCCACGCCCAAGTTGGCTGCCAGCTCCGGCCAAATTCACAGCGTGTCCGCCGAGTTCAAACATGCCGACTTCGAAGGACACCCTTGTCCGAGTGGACGCCTTCTCAAAGATCATTGCCAGAGTTTTTCCGAGCAGTGGCTGCACGATTTCACCCTGTGCGCGGAGACCTTTGAGTTCGATAGCTCGATTGACAAGCTGGCGCAATTCTTCTGCACTCAGATCATAGAGGCTAAGAAAATCTCGCTTGGAGCTACCCACGCAACACCTTCTCTAGAATCTCTATTGCCTCGTCGATGTGAGATTCCTGCACGATTAGCGCAGGTGCGAAGCGCAATACAAAGCCGCCTGCAACCGACACAAGTAATCCTTCTTCTCGGCAACGCCTGTAGGTAGGCGCAGCAGCTTCTTTCATGACTAGGCCTCGCAGGAGCCCACGCCCTCGATGGCCCTCGAAGATGTCCGGGTATTTATTAACTAGCGCAGCAAAGTGAGCACCGATGTACTCACCCATCTTTTGCGCGTTTTCTACCAGTCCTTCTTCTTCAATCACACGAAGCACGGTGCTTGCTGCGACACAGGCAAAGGGGTTGCCGCCAAAGGTCGTCGCATGAGGCACCGCGCCTCCCTGACGAAAGCCGAGCCCCAATGCCGCTTTTTCGCTGGCACCAATCGCGCCAATAGGAACACCGCCACCGAGCCCTTTGGCCATCGTCATGACATCTGGAATGACTCCATCCCACTCATAGCCCCACAGCTTCCCGGTTCGTCCGACGCCCGTCTGCACTTCATCAAAGATCAAAATGGTGTCGGTTTTGTCGCAAAGTTCTCGCAGACCGGACAAGTAGCCCGCTTCAGGAACCAGAATCCCGCCCTCTGCCTGGATAGGCTCCACAATAAAGCAACAGGCCTCGCCTGCCTCCAGTATTTCTTTGGCAGCCTGCAGGTCGCCAAAGGGCACCATAGCCACGTTGTCCAAGAGTGGGCCAAAGCCGCTGCGGTACTTGTCTTGTCCGGTAATCGCTACTGTGGCGATTGAACGGCCGTGAAACGAGCCTTCGGTCGATACAATCAGATTGCGATTTGGCGATTCGCGAACCACATGCTGATAACGCCGGGCTAGCTTGAGCGCCGCCTCGTTGGCCTCCGCACCAGAATTGCAGAAGAACACTCGATCGGCAAAGGATGCCGAGGTAATAGCCTCCGCCGCCTTGATCTGCTCCTCGATGAAGTACAGATTGGAGGTATGCAGCAGCTTCCCCGATTGCTCGGACAGCGCCTTTTGCAACGCTGGATGAGCGTGTCCGAGAGCGCACACCGAAATGCCCGCTGTCATATCTAGAAAGCGTGCTCCGCTGACGTCGAAGAGTTCAACTCCGCTGCCTCGGGCCATTACCGTAGGTTGCTGCAAGTAGTTCTGCATGAGAACTTTACCAGCGGAGGAAATCAATTCTTGCTGACGCGCTTTGGACTCTTCTGTTATTTCACTCATGGGATTCGCTCTGCTTTCTCTTATGACTGGCGGTTGCAGCGGCTACCGTAGATGGTCGCCTTAGTTGGAAATGATTTGGGTTCCGACGCCTTCGCTTGTGAAGATCTCAAGCAAGAGCGCGTGTTCGCTTCGGCCATCAATAATATGAACCTTGGATACCCCCCCATCGACTGCGCTGAGGGCGTGCAAAACTTTTGGGATCATGCCGCCAGAGATAGTCTTGTCCGAAATCAATTCTCGTGCTGCCGCGGCGCTCAAGCTGGGAATGAGTTTGCCCTCTCGGTCTTTTACTCCTTCGACGTCTGAGAGTAAGACAAACTTCTTTGCGCCCAATGCAACAGCGAGTGCCGCGGCAAATGGGTCGGCATTGACGTTCAGTGTGTGCCCGTCCACAGATGTCGCCAACGGAGCAACCACCGGAATAAAGTTCTCTAGTAACTCTTCGAGTACCTCTGTGTCGATGCTGACGATGTCACCCACGTGTCCGAGGTCTCCGCTCTCACTGGCTGGCCGGCGCACAGCGGTAGCCAAGCCACCATCTTTGCCCGTGATCCCAACAGCCTTGCCACCACTTGACGCAATCAAGCGCACGATCTCCTTGTTGAGACTGCCGCCAAGAACCATCTCGACGACTTCCAAGGTCCTCTCGCAGGTCACTCGTTGACCATCGATAAACTTCGCCTCAATTCCGAGTCGATCCAGCATTTTGCTGACTTGCTGACCGCCGCCATGCACCACGACCACGCGAATGCCGACCCAGCTGAGGAGGATTAGATCTTCCGCGAATCGCTCGCGCAGTGGCAGTTTCTCCAGCGCGGCGCCACCGATTTTTATGACCAAGGTGGTCCCTCGAAATTCTCTAATAAATGGCAGCGCCTCAATGAGAACGGTTGCCTTATCTTTGGCCGATTTCATCGTACTTGCGGGCCTATCGAAACTGGTGTTTTCGGTAGTACTGCATTTCTTCGATGGAGTGCCGGATATCGGACATCGCAGTATGACTGGTCGCCTTGTTGAATACTGCGTCTGCCCCGTACCAGCGTCTAACCATCTCTTTGAACGACGAGACATCGACTTGGCGGTAGTGCAGAGTTCTCTCAAGCTGCGGGAAATACCGACGGATAAATCGTCTTTCTTGTCGAATGGTATTGCCTGCCAGCATCGCCTTGCCCGCTTCACAGTGAGCAGCGACGAGTGCTGCAACTTCTCGATCGGCATCTTCTAGGGTGTTCGAAGATTCCCGGACACGCTTGAGCAAACCATTCTCGGTGTGCATCTCGACCACGATCTCGGGCATGTTCGCCAACGCATCGTCCGGCTGGTGAATCACAACCTCATAACACGCACCAGAAATTTCGTTGAGCTCACCATCGGTAATGATGACTGCGATCTCGATTGGCACGCAGGCAATCGGATCGAGGCCAGTCATCTCCATATCCAGCCACACCAGCCGATCGCTCACGTTGTCCATGGCCGCACTCTACCAGAGACTCGCGCTTCGTGTTCAAAGACAGCACAAGTCGATTGCTTCGAAGCAATCTGTGAAGCCAGTAATAGGAAAGTGGTAGACCTGTGCCTATGAACTCTCTGCAATCATCCTTGCCTGAAGATTGGCGATCGGTCCTACGCGACACCCTAGGCTCATCCTCTTGGCAAGATCTGGGTTCCTTTGTGCGGGCCGAGAGAGCCGCGCAAACGATACTACCGCCCGAGGAGGAAGTGTTTTCGGCATTTCACTACACCCCATTCGACGAGGTTTCCGTCGTGATTCTGGGGCAAGATCCGTATCACGGAGCGGGCCAAGCCCATGGCCTGAGCTTCTCAGTCAAGCCGGGACTCAAAATCCCCCCGTCTTTGCGCAACATGTACAAAGAGCTTGCAAGCGATTTGGGAATTGCGTCGCCGAGCCATGGCTTCCTCGAGCACTGGGCAACTCCACGCGAGATGAACCAGGTCGACATGGACCAGACCCTGGCAGCCTTCGTCCAAAGCGCACAGATGGCGGATTGCGCTTGCTTCGATCTGATCGAACTCCACATGGCGCACGGCTACCTGCTGTCGAGCTTCCTATCCCCCCTCTCCAACCACCGGTGCGACGAGTTCGGCGGATCACTCGCCAATCGAATGCGATACCCGATGGCAGTTTTCGAGGC